>PSLF01000012.1 GCA_040289475.1 Acidimicrobiia bacterium
TGGGGAGTGACCTTGCCCAGTTTGACCTCGAGCCGCTTGCACGATCGAGCAACATCGCGGCGCGTCATGGGGTTACCTCGCTTGTTGAGAAAAAGAGGATCCGAGCCGGAGATCTCCTTGCCACTTTGTATCCGTTTCGAACGGCTCAACATTTCCAAAACTGGCCTCCCTTCCCTCAGATAGGCCTCTACCACCATTCGAGATGGATAACTAATGGGAACCAGCCGCTCTTTTCCGCCCTTTCCTCTTACGCGGGCGGAATCGGAAACCTTGTTCCAAGCGGACAAAGTAAAGGAGAGAGCTTCGGATACTCGAAGTCCGCTTCCGTACAAGAGCTCAAAAAGAGCAATATCTCGAAGCATCAAGGCTCTTTCAACCGCATCGTCTTCTGGGGGTATCAGTTCGTCGAGGGCCTTCAAGAGGTTCCTAGCCGCAGGTACCTTGGGAAGCCTGCGAGGAACCTTAGGGGCCTCCACTAATGATGATGGATCCTGGACAATGATTCCTCTTTTGTGGCAGTACCGAAAGAAGCTTCGAAGCACATATGCCCGCCGTGCAATCGTGGCCGTAGACAAGCCCAGAGTGCCCAAAAGAGAGAGGTAGCTGCGAACAAGGCGCCGGTCAAGGTCTTCCAACGATCTATTGGCTTTTCGGAGATAGCCCAGGAAGTTACTAAGGTCACGTCGGTATGCCTCTCGGGTGTTCCAAGACCGGTTTTGCTCTACATATAGCCATGTCAGGTAGGCCTCAAAGATGGCCTCGGCAGCCCCGATGTCCTCCATTGTGTCTTACGCTCTCTTACATAGCTTTCTCTGTACTTACCTCCAGTATGAGGGTTGCGCTCTAGCATGGGGGGAACTAGAAGCGACAAAACGCTCCCCGCCGTAAGGAACGACGAGACCCGCTCGACTCAAACCGGCTAGCGCGTCTATCACCGATGCCGGGGTCATTTCACACCTGGCTGATAACTCGGCCAAGGTTCTAGGCTCCCCGTCCCCTAAGAGGAATAAAATTTCCGATTGCGCCTGCGTCAGATTCAAAGACTCAATTCGTTGGTCATTTGCCCTACAGCTGGCCGGCACGTTTTGACATGTCGCATTATCGAGGAGTTCGGCGTGCGAAGGTAGCGCTAGCGCAGAAAGGCATTCCACTACATCTTCGGCAGAGCGCACAGGTGCGGCGCCCTCCCAGATCAACTGGTTGGTTCCCGAGGCGGCCGGACTGAGCACCGAACCTGGAACCGCCATCACCTCTCTTCCGATCTCGTTGGCAGCGGCTACGGTTGAAAGTGCACCACCCGACAAAAAGGATTCCACTACGACCACTCCAACGGAGAATCCGGCTATCGTTCGATTTCGCTCGGGAAATCGCCACTTTTCCGGCGGGGCCCCTAGCCCGTACTGACTGACCACAACACCTTTATTCAGGAGAGAGCGATATAACTTGCTATTGCACTTGGGATAGACAACGTCTATTCCGCACCCGAGCACGGCAACTGACAGAGCTGTACCAGCGTGGGACTCGACCTCCAAGGCTCCCAAGTGAGCCGCCGCGTCGATCCCTCTCGCCATCCCCGACACCACTGTGATCCCGCGCTCTGCGAGCC
This sequence comes from Acidimicrobiia bacterium, assembly GCA_040289475.1. Lineage (NCBI taxonomy): Bacteria > Bacillati > Actinomycetota > Acidimicrobiia > Acidimicrobiia bacterium. The sequence continues at coordinate 1,607 of PSLF01000012.1, forward strand.
CTAGTCCTAGCCGAAAGGCAACCTCGAGGCCGGTCACGCTAGCCCGCCTCGTACCCACGACAGCCACGCAGCCGACGTTGGGAAGCTCACCGTTGCCTGCGAGAACTAAAAACGGTGGAGCAACCGGAGAAGATGCGAGGAATTCAGGGTAGGCTGGTCCTCCCTGGAAGATCACCCTCCCCCCAAGCTCGGCCAATGCTGTTCTCGCGCGTTCATAGTCATAGCCCGCCAGGTAGCTGGCGACGCGCTTAGCCTGAGATGGAGTGACTCGGTCCCGCCTAGTTGAAAGGGCCACTGCTTCCCCCGCCGCCAAAGCATCGACCGCGCCGGCAGGACCCTTGAAGAATTCGACGGCCCGTCGAAGACGGGCGGTGCCTAGGTGTGGGCATGACATAAGCGCTAGCGCGCACAGTTCGATATCTGTGTTTACCGACTCCTTTGAAGGGGGCGAAAAAATGCGAGCCTCCACCGTCTAGCTCCCGCTAGCTTTCCGAAAGCTCAGCCGGCAGGACGAACATGCTCAATGCCTCTTCTACGTGGCAGAGCTCGGGCTCTTCTGCACCGTCCAATGCTGAGAGTGCCCATGACAGTCGCATCATCTTGTGAATGCGCCTTGCTGAAACTCTCTGCAGAACCGCCCACCTCTCCAAGAGGCTCCGGGCGGTTGCCCGAAGCGGCAACAATTCTCGTAAGGCCCTAGCTGGAAACCACGCCAACGGAGTCGTGGAGCCGGTGCGGGCTGCTAGCAGTGCACGGGCCTCTTCGATCATGGAAGCCATCGAACGGCGATCAAACTCCGATTTAGACTGCAGCAGCTCAGCGGGATCAGGCGGATGCATGTGTAACGCTAAGTCGAAGCGGTCAATAAAAGGGCCGCTTATCTTGCGCAGAAATCTCACTCTTTCCTGCTCACTACAGCGACATGACTGATCCCCGTTTCTCTGAGACCGCCTAGAGGCCCCACAAGGACAGGTGTTTGTCGCAGCAACTACCATTGGGCGTGCCGGGTACTCAACCGTCATCTTCGCCCTGGCGATTCGAACGACTCCGTCTTCGAGCGGTTGTCTGAGTGCGTCTAGGGCCGGAGATGAAAACAGCGCCAGCTCATCCAGGAATAGCACCCCATGATGTGCCAAGCTCACTTCCCCGGGTCTAGGCACTCCACCTCCACCTCCAACGAGAGCAGCCGGAGACACCGTGTGATGCGGCCCTCTAAAGGGCGGCCTTTTTGGGAGCTGGTTATCGAATCGATCGGATACTAGGCTATGTATCATGCGCACTTGCAGAGAAGCGTTGGTGTCTAAGTCCGGGAGAAGCGCGCAGAATCCTCTTCCGATGAGTGTCTTGCCAGATCCCGGCGGCCCCCACAAGAAGATGTTCAGCATTCCCGCTGCCGCAGCAGCGATTCCCCGTCCTAGAGGGGCCTCGACCATGACCGACGCGATCTCGGCTTCGCCGACTCGCTCTTCCCCCGATGGCTTAGGCAGAGGTTCGCGGTTATCCGAAGGCATGAGAAGCGAAGGCCTAGACTCGCCCTTCATCAAAGAAACGAGGCCGGAGAGGTCTTCCACGGGAACAGCCTCTACCTCCTCCACTAGAGCCACCTCCCAGGAGTTGTGAACGGGAAAGACAAGCTTCGATCTCAACTGCCGACAGTAAGCTGCAATCGGCAAGATGTCTCGACATCGCTTGAGACCGCCGTCGAGCCCCAGCTCCCCAACCACCACAGCACCCTCTAAAAAAGTGGGTGGAGCAATTCCCGAGGCAACCGCTATTGCTGCTGCGATCGGTAAATCGAAAGCCGCTCCCGCCTTGGGAAGATCCGCGGGAGCGAGGTTTATAACGATCTTTCCCCGTGGCCATTGAAGTCCAGAAGACTCAAAGGCAGCTTTGACCCGATCCCGGGCCTCTCGAACGGCTGTATCGGCCAAGCCGACAACTGAGGCCTGTGGGAGTCCTCTACCTATGTGAACCTCTACGGTAGCAGGGTACGCCTGGATGCCAAGGACCGTAACAGTCTGCACCTTGGCAAGAGTTGACATGTCCCCCCTCTTTAGTCACTCGAAAAGACGCTGCCTTCATCCAAATCGATAGCGACTCCGTCGAAAGTCTGAGACCTTCACAGCGAAGACGGCAGTCGAATCAAGCGAGCCTAAGGTCGAATCCTCTCAGCCAAGACTACTCTGGAGGTATGACAAAACGCGCCCGGCCAAGACTATATCGTTTCGTCATCCGCCTGGACAGCACTCGAAGCAAAACGCACCGTATCGAGCGTGAATCGCCGATACCTCGGCACCAGCATCCAGGTACTGGCGCACTCTTGAGGCCACGTCTTCGGCCGAGCCGAAACAAGCTAAATCGGTGCAGATCTCCAAGGGCACAGAGTCCAAAGCTCCCTTTCGGTCCCCTGCATCCCAACGGCGCCTTATCTCCGACACAACCTCTGCGTACCCAGCCAATCCGAACGCATTAGCGTAAGCGCCGACGATCGCGTAATTGACTCCGAGTTGAAGAAGCAATTCGCTCAGTCGGTCTGTGCTCTGATCTTGGCCGTGAGCTCTTGCACAACCGGGTGCTTTTGCTGAGTGGCAAAAGCGACCAGCTTTGCTATGTCGCCCTCGATCTTCACTCTCCCCTGAGTTATCACTGCCTCAGCAGAGATCTCCCCCAAAAGCAGCTCCTTAGCCGTCTGAAAGTCTCCCTCGACCACAGCGTCTGCCTCCACAGGCGGGTCTCCCCGGCCCATGTCTATTACAAGCCCCTCGTCAACGATTACAAAAAAGCGCTGGTGTGGATCGCCGTGGGGACACCCATTTACCCTCACCGACACTATCGCCGAAAGCTGTCGGAGCTCCTCTGGCACCTCATCTACCTCTTCGTAAATAGATCTAGCAAGCTCAATCCATTCATCCGTCAAAAACGCGGCCATACCTTGCCTCCCTAGAATGTTGAGAACTCTGATAGCATAAGATCTATGGGATTCAATCCGTTCTCCCGTCGCATAAAACGGCGGTCCGACCTTTTCTTCGCAGTAGGCGGGCTTATCATAGTAGCAGCACTGGTCGTGTGGGCATTGCAGTAAGATACCCACTCAGAATTAGCGAGTGGGTGTTCAAAGCAAGACGAGGGCGCCGCGTAGAGTACCAATGAAGAGCCCGGTTATAACTAGACCCATCCAAATGTTCGCAATAGAGTTCTCTGCTGCGTTCGTTATGGTTTTGCTAGTTCCTGGTGACAAAGGCTTCGATCTCTTCACCAAACCGCTGATCGCAGGCGCCGCAGCAGGCATCGCCGGGTTTGGTATCGGCCTTTACGAAAAGCAGCTCCTGGCTAAAGAGTATGGACCGGCGGGACCGGTGATTTCGGGCTCAGCGTCCCGACCGAAAAAGAAGAGACAAGAGAAAAAAGAAGAGGAAGTCGAGACTCGTCCCCAACCTGTCATAAGGGCGATCGGTGCCCAGCCGTCTGCCGGACCGCAAGTATCTCCAGGAGTAGCAGGTCGCCGCGAGCGTACCGCTTTCAAAACTTCGCTACCTCCAGCCGCCAGCGCCCAGCCAGCCGCCCATGGCCAGGCTTCCACCGGGTCATCTCTCCAACCTGAGCAGACATCCCCAACTGTGGCGGGCGACAAATTACCAGCCTGGATGGAAAAGGCAATGGCCCAGGCGAAACAGTCTCAAGAGGGAGTAGCCCCACCACAGGGTACTTCAGGAGACGAAGAGCTGACCCAAGAACAGTTGCGGGCCCAGCTGGAGCAGCCTGTCAACCTAGGAATGCCAGTCAAGGCTGTGCCGACCGATGCAGCGTCGCTGGAGGGAGCCAGCAGCATCGACGATCTGGTTGGAATCGGTACTCCCTCCCGAAGCAGCGCAGATACAAGGAGCCAAATAGATTCGCTTCTGGCAGACAAGCCATCGGGACAGGTTCCCGCAAAGCCTTCCGAAGTAGGCGGGTCTATCCAGGTGGCGGTGGTCCATCCTGACCCTGACCACAGACGCCACATTTCCTCGATGTTGGCTGGAATTGGGCTATCTATCGTCCTAGAAACCGACTCAGAAGAAGGAGCCCTTTTAGGCCTCCTCGACACTAACGCAGACGTGATAATAACGGCCTTAGACGAACTATCCCACAATCCGTTCGAGTACGTTGCAAAGCTCAGGAAAGCATCTCAGTTCGCCCTGATAGTTGGGTATGGCGATCGAAGCTACGAGAGGATCCGGGAGATCGCAGCGGTTTGGACACCTGGAGGTCCGGTCCCTCCAGATCTAGCTAGGATGCTCGGAATCTGATCATTCGCAACGCTTATAGCCAAGGATTTTATGCAGAAGCCGTCCCCATTGCTGCTCAGCTCAGAACGCATCCTCCAAAATGGTCACTTCTGGAGGACCGTCTCTAGGAACGATCACGCAAGCGACGTCGAATCGAACTTGAAACTCGCCACGCGGCGCTTTCGATCGTTCCACGTTAGACAAAAACTCGCTCGCTAACTCTCTCAGCTTTTTTTGCTTGGCCATCCCTACAGCTTCTTCGGGATATCCAACAGCCAAAGACGATCTGGTCTTCACCTCACAAAAAACAACCTCGTCGCCGCGGGACGCGACGATATCTAGTTCACCGCGGCAACACCGCCAATTGCGCGCAAGAATTCGGTATCCCGCTGACTCGTAGCGTAAAGCGACCAATTGCTCGCCAGACCGAGCTAGTGCACGACCCGAGGCACCTGAAGCCGTCACAGCTAATCAGGGCTCTTTTGCGAGCTCTTCTATGTTGACGTCTTTGAAAGTCACGACCCGTACTTTGTTGACGAAGCGCGCAGGCCTATACATATCCCACACCCACGCATCTTCGAGATCGACCTCAAAGTAAGTGCGCCCATCGGCGTGCTTCACCTGCAAATCTACGTTGTTGGCGAGGTAAAAACGACGCTCCGTCTCTACGACATACCTAAACATCGGGAGTACATCCCGATACTCCTTATAAAGCTGGAGCTCGATCTCGGTCTCGTAGCGTTCAAGGTCTTCAGCGGACAATTAGACCTCCAGGGTGCGATTGCAGAAGCGGGAAGAAATCGCCCGGATACACGACCGGCCAGCCGCATAGGCGCAGCAGACATCGCCCAGGAGAGAACGAGACGCCTTCACGCCATAATGATATGTCCGCAGCGGACGATAGCCGTGTGAATTCCTACACACTTTATACGCACCAAACAATTTTGAAGTGCTGCGCCCCGATTCGCCTACTAGCAGGTGCCCTGACCCCCTGGGAGTCCACCGAACGCCGAGGGGGGCCAGATTCTCAAAGAAGCGCGACCCACGACCTCGTTCAACTTCACGGGTCCAAAAACCCGACTGTCTGCCGAGGCGTTCCTGTTGTCCCCCATGACAAAGATCTCGTCAGGGCCCAGCTTAACGGTTCCTTCCCAGCTGGTAGTGATTCCCAAAGGCAGATAAGGTTCGTCAATGCGCTTTCCGTCAATGAAAATTTGGCCGGACCTGCCCTGCACAAGCTGGCCCGGGCAGCCAATAACCCGTTTTATGAGATGGCGATTGCGCCCTTCGCCCCCCAGCGCCTCTGCGAGTCCATCGCGCACTTTTTCAAGATAAGATCTCGTGTCTTGCTTTCCCCGCTCTCCAGGATCGACAAATACAACTATGTCTCCTCGGTGTAGCGTGGATGGATCGAAAAACAGCTTAGCCACGACCACCCGGTCCCCCACTTGCAGAGCGGGATACATAGAAGCGGATGGAATTTTGAACACCTGAAAAGCGAATGCCTTGACGGCCACGGCGAGAGCGAGTGCGACCAAAATCAATACAGGTAATTCGACCCAAAAAGGAAGGTGCGTACTCTCCGGCGCTGTGGGTTTTTCAGCCTCCTCGTGTAGGGATACCTGTGTTTTTTGTTCAGGCGCTTGAACTGCTCCGCTGGTGTCGGCGGATTTCAATGGGGCCGCTTTTCCTTTACTTTTGCGGCTTTGCCGACCCGGGAGCGCAGATAATACAGCTTCGCTCTGCGCACGTCCCCTCGCGTAACGACTTCTATTGAGGCGATGGAGGGAGAATGTAAGGGGAAGATCTTCTCGACACCGACTCCAAAACTAACCTTGCGCACTGTAAAAGTTTCTTTTGTCCCCGATCCTCTCCGGGAAATGACTACCCCTTGGAATGCTTGCAGGCGTTCCCTGTTTCCTTCGCGGATTCTTACCGATACCTTTACAGTGTCGCCAGGTCCGAACTGTGGAATGTCTTCGCGCAGATAAGGCTTCTCGATGAAGTCGAGCTTTTGCATGGCTTGAAAGCCCCTTCTTAGGTAGTCCGTTACGGTGACTGGAAACAGCAAGACAGCCCAGACTGGGCGGTATCGAAGTCTAATCTACCTGTATCCTGCAATCCTAGGGTTTTGACCGCTCTACTCGCTCCTTGCCATGAGCCTCCGATAAACAGGCTGGGCCCGCTAACCTAATCCCTTGCTCTTCAAGCCACTTCGCTTCGTCCGGGGAAACCAATCCCGCTTTGATCGCCTTTGAAAGAAGGTCCATTCGGTACCGCGCTGTCTTCAGTAGAGACTGCTCACGACGCCAACGAGCCACCGCGTCGTGGTCACCCGATACGAGAACCGGAGGAACCTCAAGACCGCGTATAACCCGAGGACGCGTATAGTGGGGATACTCGAGAACTCCGGTGACATGCGACTCGTCTTCTGCGGATTCGAGGTTGCCCATGACTCCTGGAATCAGCCTTATTGTGGCTTCCGCGACCACGAGAGCTGCCGCTTCCCCGCCCGCAAGAACACAGTCCACAACGGAAAACTCTTCGGCCCCTAATAGCTCGAAAGCTCGTTGGTCGATTCCCTCGTACCTTCCGCAGATAATTGTCACCGCGCTCGATCTACTCAGTTCTTCAGCCTCGGACTGCCGAAAAGGCCTTCCCGCCGCTGACATAGCCAGAATTCGACCCCGTCTCGAAGAAGGGATGCTCTCCACCGCCCGAATCACCGGCTCTGCGCGGACAACCATGCCAGCGCCTCCTCCATATGGATAGTCGTCGACGCGCTGCCCCGCCTCGACGAAATCCTTGGGGTTCAAGATCGAGACATGAACTACTCCCCGCTCCCTCGCTCTGCCTACTAGGGAAACGTCAAGGGGTCCATCGAAGTATTGAGGAAAAATAGACACGATGTTGAGGGTGAAACGAGGATTCAAGTCCCTCAGTCCTCGTCTTCTCCGGACTCATCGAATACGCCAAGGGGAGGATTTACAACTATCCGCCCAGCATCCAGATCTACATTGGGCACTAGTTGCTCGACAAAGGGCAGCAGCCTCCGGCCTGCGGGAGTATTGATTTCTAAAACGTCCTGAGCTGGATAGGTAAGAACCTCGACGACCTCGCCCAACACTCTCCCCTTCGTATCCACCACAGTTAGACCATATAGATCCTTGATCCATACCTGGTGATCGTGGGGACGTGTGTCTTTTTCCGAGATACAAAGCGCAACTCCTCTCAAAGTCTCGGCTTCGTCTCTCGTCTCGAATCCCGAAAAGCGGACTATGTAACGACCCCTGTGTATTCTGGATGCGGAAACGACAACCTCTTCGAGATAAATGACGTTTTCCCTCACTGCTACCAGCCGAGAACCCGGCGAGAGTCGACCAGGGTTCTCTCCCACAAGCTCGACCGAAACCTCCCCTTTCACTCCGTGAGGCCTGTGCACTAATGCCACCAGCAAGAGGCCGTCTGGAATGGAGACGTGCGATTCCCTGCTCATTCTGGGCCACCAATCCTATCTGAGAGCAGTTGTCGAGATCCTGTCGACGTCTTCGCCGGGCGAGACCCCGTCCTTCACAGACATTTACTGCTGCAAGATATGTAGGTTTCAGTCGATTATCTCTACAGTGGCCTCGGTTTTGTCGAGGTATGCAGCAGCCCTGGCGAGCTGCCGGAGAGCGGATGCGACCCGCCCGTTGCGCCCTATGATTCGGCCTACGTCTTCCTGAGCAGCGTGCAGCTCTAGAACTATTCCGTTCGGTCCCTCGAGGACCTCCACGAATACTTCCTCGGGCTTGTCTGCGATCGCGCAGGCCGCATAGTGCAGCACTGCCCGGGCAGTAGCGCCAGGGAGACGATTGCCCTCTGGAGCAACCTCATCAAAGTCGTCCATTTCGTCGTAGTCTTCGTAGTCGTCTGCCCGCAACTTCTTGCCTTTCTCTATGCATTGTTCCAGAAGTCCTCGTTACGGATTGCCCGAGGCCTCAGCACTCTTGTTCACCGCTGCCTTGGTCACTCTGGCCTATTCGGCCCTTACCCTTCTAGGATTACGCGCTTTTTTCGTCGTTTGTTGCTTTGGTCCGCGCCCTGGAGTCGGCCCGAGTGGCGCCCTTGGATTTTGTAGTACCCGAAGATTTGTCCCGAGCACTCTCAAACTCGTCAAAGGCTCCCGAAATCTCTAGCAGTTTCCGAACAGCCTCCGATGGCTGGGCCCCCTTCATAAGCCATCCCACGGCCTTCTCGTTGTCGATTTCCACTACCGACGGGTCTGGCCTCGGATCGTAACGCCCCAAAATATCGATGAATTTTCCGTCTCGCGGGCTTCTAGCATCGGCAACTACCACCCTGTAGGTAGGAACCTTGCTTCTTCCAGTTCGCGAGAGCCTTATTCGGACCGCCATGCCTCGCTCTCCTGTTTGTCTACATAGGTGTTTCTCTCGGTATGTGACGTGGATCAGGATACTGAAGGGAGCGCCGCGTTAGTACCAAATTCGCTACTCGAATCCGCACCCTTATCTCTTGCGTCGTTTTTTTCTCTGGCTGCGACTGGACTTGTGCCTGGATCGGCCAGTAAAAGCGGAAGGAAGGCCTGTGGGAGTCGGGCGGGCCAAAATGTCGATGCCGTCTCCCCTCGCCATCTTCATCGCCTTTATAGGAGATGCCACCGAGGCGAGCTGTCGCATCATCTTTTGCACCTCTCCAAACTGGCGCAGCAGGGCATTCACATCTTGAGGGCTAGTACCAGAACCCCGAGCGATACGCCGTCTCCTAGATCCATCGATCACTTTTGGATTGCGCCGTTCCTCGGGTGTCATCGAAAGGATGATAGCCTCCACCCGGGACAACTCTTTGTCGTCGAGGTCCTCTTCTTTAATCTTTCCGACTCCGGGAATTCCCGGGAGCAAGGAGAGCAGTTTTGTGAGCGGTCCCGCCTTCTTTAGCTGGCGCATTTGCTGAAGAAAGTCTTCTAAGTCGAATCCTCCTGCTGCGATCTTCTCCTGGAGAGTGAGAGCCTGCTCTCGATCGATTGCCTGCCCTGCCTTGTCAATAAGAGTGAGGACGTCACCCATTCCCAGGATCCGCCCAGCCATCCGATCGGGATAGAAAGGCTCCAGATCTGCAAGACCCTCGCCTGTACCGGCAAAGTAGATAGGTGCACCGGTCACCTCCCGCACCGATATCGCTGCTCCGCCCCGGGCGTCTCCGTCAAGCTTCGAAAGGATCACTCCGTCTACCCCGACGCGCTCAACGAAATTCTGAGCTACGCTTACCGCATCCTGGCCTGTCATTGCATCTACAACAAGAAGCACCAGATGAGGAGCGAGACTCTGGCGGAGCCTGCTCAGCTCTTGCATCAGCTCTTCGTCGACGGCAAGCCGGCCAGCTGTGTCTACGATCATCACGTCGTGGTCGGTGGTCCGCGTGTACTCCAAAGCCCTCATCGCTACATCAACAGGATTCTGAGGAGGAACCTCGGAGTACACGGGCACACCGGCTCGGTCACCGACCTTGACCAACTGCTCGACGGCTGCGGGCCTTTGCAGATCACACGCCGCTAAGATGGGTTTCTTGCCCTGGCGCTTTAGGTAGTAGGCCAGCTTACCGGCAGTGGTTGTTTTGCCCGAACCTTGAAGTCCAACCATAAAAATGATCGTGGGAGGAATAGAGGCAAGGCGGAGCTTGACAGGGTCTTGCCCCAAAGTCCTGATGAGTTCTTCGTGGACGATCTTGACAACTTGGTGTCCAGGCTGGAGACTCGTTTGGACTTCGGCACCAATAGCCCTCTCTCTGACCCGCGATATCAAATCTTTTGCGACTTTGTAATTGACATCGCCTTCTAATAGCGCTACACGAATCTCTCGCAAGGCTTCGTCTACGTCCGCCTCGCTCAACCGGCCACGCGAGCGAAGACGTCGAAACGCAGCTTCGAGGCGATCGCTGAGGGCCTCGAACAAGGTACCGCTCCCTGGCGTCAGACCGGCCGAATGCTCTCGTTGAAGAGAGCCTCGGCAAATTCTTCTGGATCAAAGGTGACAAGGTCGTCGGCTGACTCGCCGACTCCTACAAGCTTTACCGGAACACCCAACTCGTCTTCTATTGCCACTACTATCCCGCCTCTTGCTGATCCGTCGAGCTTGGTGAGAAAAATACCCGTTATCTGCACTGCCTCTTTGAACCGGGCTGCTTGAGAGAGACCGTTCTGGCCGGTGGTCGCATCGATAACCAACAAGGTCTCTGCTGGAGCCGCCCCAGCCTTCGATGCTACCCGAGCAATTTTTTTCAATTCCTCCATCAGATTCTGATTAGTGTGGAGCCTGCCAGCTGTGTCCACCAAAAGATAATCCGCTCCATGTGCACGCGCATACCCTATGGCATCGAAGACAACCGCGCCCGGATCGGCCCCTTCTGAGCCTTTGACAACATGAGCCCCAACGCGCTTTGCCCATATCTCCAACTGCTCGGTTGCAGCAGCTCTAAATGTATCGGCGGCTGCTATGACCACTGTTTGGCCAGCATCGCCAAAACGCTTGGCAAGTTTGGCGATCGAGGTAGTTTTGCCCGTGCCGTTGACGCCTGCGAACAGGTACACAGTGGGAGGAGTCTTTGATCGAACGAGGGTTCTGTCCTTTCCCTGTAGAACGGAAACTGTCTCGCTCTTTACTAACCTAATGAGATCTTCGGAAGTAGACAGGTTCTCAGCCCGCGCGCGTTTTTCGACTCTAGAAACCAAATCCATGGTCATCTTCACGCCTACATCCGCGGCTAGGAGGGCCTCTTCTAGGGCATCCCATGTTCCGGCATCAATCTTTTGTCTTCGCGCCACCCCAGCTAGAGCGGCTCCCAAGGCATCGCGAGCCTTCTTTAGCTTGGCCTTCCACAGCCTATCGGCTGATGCTGCGACTCCTCGACCAGAGCCAGGTTTCTTTAGGTTCTCACCACCCTCGCCCGAAGAAAGGGTGGCGGAATTGGAGAGGGCTTCCTCGAGCCCGACATCGGCATTCCTCACAGAGACACCCGCCTCAGCTGAAGCGTCGAAGCTTTCGACGTCATCCCGAGATTGAAAAGCCTTTTGAGGCGTGGAAGTCGCCGGTGGTGCAAGCAGGCTTCCGCTAGAAACACGCGTTACGCGCGTCCTGGCATAGATCATCACAGCGACTATCGCGATGGCTAGTACGACAGCGATCCCTAAAACTAAAAACAGTACGTTCATTCGAAGAGTAACCGCTCTATCTCGGCGAGCATAGATCGGCCCCTAGGACGATCAGCTGTAACTCAAGGACTCGGATACTTTATAGGAGACGACTTTTGATACACCTTCGCTTTGCATCGATACCCCATATAGACAATCCGCAATCTCTACCGTTCGCTTCTGGTGGGTGACTATCACAACTTGGCCGTGATCACGGAAGTCCCGTAGGAGTCTCAAAAACCTCTCTAGATTAGTGTCGTCAAGTGCAGCCTCTACCTCGTCGAGAATGTAAAAAGGTGAGGGACGCGCCCTGTAGATCGAGAACAAAAAAGCAAGAGCAGCGAGAGATCGCTCTCCACCAGAAAGAAGGGACAACCGCTTGACCGCTTTCCCAGCAGGCTTTGCTTCCACCTCGACACCCGAGGTGAGTGGATCCGAAGGATTTTGAAGGTATAGTCGTCCAGAACCCCCTTCGAAAAGCATCTGGAAGGTCGTCTCGAAAGAGCGGGCAATGTCGTCGAAGGCATTGCGGAATAGCAGTTCAATCTGGCTATCGACGGCTGCGATGACCTTTTGCAGCTCCCGCTTGGACTCCTCCAAGTCTTGCGCCTGAGCAGCGTAAAACTCCAACCGAGAAGAGGCCTCCTCGTAATCCTTTAACGCGAGCTGATTTATGGGACCCATCTTCTCGAGATCTCTCTCTACTGCGTTCAACTGGGCCTGGACCGTTTGATCGTCGAGCTCATCTAGCTCCGGTGGGAAAATTGGTGCCCCTGTTCCAGCCTGCAAATAATCGCGACTTGATGGGGCCTCTTCGCCGGTAACGCTCTTGTACTCCGATTCAACCTGTTCTAGTACTGTCGCCGTGCGTACCGCTTCAATCTCGGCCGCCTGGAGGGATTCTGCTGCCGCCGCCAAGCTCTGAGACGTCTCCTCGAGCCGCTTTCGCAAAACTCCGAGACGGCGTGAGCATGTGTCGTCCACTGGCCTCACAATGTCACACACCGAATAGGCGTCTTTCTCTAGTGCAGATATTGACGCCAACAAGCCGCCCGCGGCCTCTTCAATAGCCTGTGCCTTCCTCGCTAAATAAGATGCTAAATGCCTTTTTCTGTCTTCGGCAGCGAGCCGTTGTTGCTCTGATTGAAGCTTCTTGGCGATCTGCTCACGCCTGGATGCCAGCATCGAATGGCGCTCCTCAGCCCCTGTCAATGCCTTCTCGAGTTCGCGTCGCTTCTCCCTTGACGACGCCAGGGCTTCTTCTACCTCCGACAGCCGGGGTTCGTCGGCGCCGGCCAGGCTGTATGCGTGGCTCTCCTGGGATGGCGCCCCTGCCTTAAGTTGTTCTAAGAGCTTTTCGATCTCCTCTAACTTCTGGCGGTCCTTTTGAATGCGGGCGACAAGGCTCAATTCAGCCTTTTTGAGCGTAGCCCGCTCCGCGTCGACCCTCGAGAGTTCGGGATCGACACGCCCAAGCTCGTTTGCTGCCGCGGTAAGAGCGGCATCGCACTCGGCGAGAGCGGATCGGGTCGCTTCAAGATCTCGCTCCAAGGAGTGCAGATCTTTGCGCCGGCGAGCTAAATTCGCAGTGACAGCCCGCAGACGGTTCTCCGCTGCCCTGGCCTTTGTAGCTACATCCGTGAGAAGCGCGAGTTGAGAGAAGGGACCTGAAGCCTGGGCTCCCACCCTATAGACGCCAGCGCCGGCGATACCGCCCTGGGGGGTCACAAAGGTCAACTCTGGATATCTTTCGGCTAACTCCACAGCTGACTTCCAGTTGGCGACCAGATATGACCTAGAGAGTAAGATCTGAACCAGGGCGTATATTCGCTCGTCGCCCCCGCGAACCTTTACAGCCGTGACAAGAGGGCGGGCCTCTGAGGAAGGGGGAACCTGGGTAACTGGCCCAATTCGGAATCGCACCTTGATTCCCCTGTCGTTCTCGACTGATTGCGCGTCCAGAAGCCAGGCCGCTTCTTCTCCGTCTTGAAGCACCGCTGCAGCAGAAAGAACACCTGAGGTTCCGTTCACAACAACAGCTCGGCTAAAGTCACCGAGGGCGGCCTCAACAGCAACCTCGCTCCCCCGCTCTACCTCCAGCAAATCCCAGAAAGTACCTATGAAGCCATCAGGAGATGCTTCCGCTATCCGAGACGGGCCTTCAGTCGACGAATACTGTGCAGCCAGCTCTTTGAGGGCTTCTAGTCTCCCATTCCAAATAGACAGCTCTGCCTGAGCCTCCTCCCGCTCCCGCTCGAGTTCCTCGATCTCTCTTTGGGCAACCTCTCTAAGATCCACGAGGCGAGACACCTCTTCACTGAGAGGCTGGGAGCGAGCGTCGAGACGCCGGATCTCTTCGTCGAGCCGGTTTCGCTCTTCGACCAATTCCAGCCGCCTTTGGTCAAGTGCCCGTGCCCTTTCTACCACTTGAGAAACCTCGATTTCCGCCCGGGCTATGGAAGACTCTAGAGAGGACCGCTCTCCGGCGGCCTCAGCAGCCCGTAACGCCGCTTCGCTACCAGCAGCCATCTCCATCCTCAATGACTCGGCCTCGGCAGCTAGCCGGCGCTCTTCCGTGATAGCTGCTTCTAACTCCTCTCTAAGAACCGGAAGAACTGCCTCGATTTCCGCGAGTTTCTCGTCCAGCTGATCTTTTTCAGCACCAAGAAGGTCGAGGTGCTGGGCGGCAGACCGCAGGGAGACGGCTTCGAAGAATTTCTTCTTCTCCCGGGCTATGTCACCCAAAGATCCGCATGCCTGGCGAAGGTCGCGCAGTTTTGATAACGCCTCGTCGCCACTGCGGCGCACCGAGGAGACTTTGTTTCGGTCGGACGCTACAGACTCTATCTCTTCGCTCAAGGAAGATGAGAGCGACTCCAACCTTTCGACTTCCTTGCGCACCGCTTCTAGCCGCTCTTGAGCCTGCCTGCGTGCTTCTCTTGCTGCAGCCAGTCTTCTCCAGGCGAGAAGCTTACGGAGCAGAGCCGCCTCTGCGCTCACCTCCCTATAACGCTGTACGGCAGCGGCTTGCCGCTGGAGAGGACGTATTTGACGTTTGATTTCTCCCATGATGTCGTAGATCCGAGATAAGTTTTCCTCCGTAGTAGCGAGGCGTCTCGAGGCACGCTCTTTTCTTTTCTTGTACTTGAGGATCCCTGCTGCCTCTTCGATCATTGACCTGCGATCCTCGGGGGTTGCCGTCAACACGGCGTCGAGTTGCCCCTGGCCCACAATCGTGTGTAATTGGCGGCCCACACCAGTGTCCGACAGCAGCTCCTGGATATCCACGAGCCTGCAGGAAGCTCCATTGATCGCGTACTCGCTCTCCCCGTTTCTGTACAGAGTTCGCGAGATGGCAACCTCACTAAAGTCGACGGGAAGCGTCCCGTCGGAGTTGTCGATAGTAATCGTGACTTTAGCCCGCCCCAAAGGCTTGCGGACTCCAGAGCCGGCGAAGATGACCTCTTGCATGGAGCCCGTTCTCAGTGTCGAGATTGCCTGGGTACCCATAGCCCAGCAGATGGCATCGACGATGTTGGACTTGCCCGACCCGTTCGGTCCCACGATGACGGTTATGCCGGGCTCGAACTCGATCGTGACAGGGTCGGCGAAAGACTTGAAGCCCTTTATTTCCAAGGACTTAAGGAGCAAACGAAAGCCTCCTCCGACAAGCTATATCTTGGAAACCATCGATGCGGCGAAAATGCAACCTCATCGTGGGATGCTAGCAAACGATGCACCCGTGCCTTGGTATTTCGGTCTCGACGCCTCACCGAGAAAGCAAACCTCCAGTAGGGCCTGGAGCTACTCCACGTCCCGTGGGCGACGGAGACGGCGAGGCGCTGGGTAGCGGAGATGGCCCCGCTCTCGGAGGAGGAGTAATTGGTTTTGGTTGTCCAGGAAGAGGCTTTCCAGCAACCGATGCGAACGAGTCTATTAGAGCGTTTACGTCGTCGGCTCTTTCATCTTGAGGTATGTGCCCAGCCCTGTCCAAGACCACAAGACGTGCCCCTTTTATGAGGGATGCAAGCTCCTCGCCGTTTCGAAGAGGAATCAGTCGGTCATATTTTCCCCAGAGAATAAGCGTAGGAATAGATATCTGCTGGAGCTCGGACCTGTTGAGCTGGGGAGCTGTTGTTCTAATCATTCGCCACAACATTTCTTCGGCTCTTTCGACATCCAATGGATCCCTATAAGCTGCGATCATCGCATCGTTCACCAGGCTGCGGTCGTAGAAGGCCTGACTCAGGCCCGCTCGCACAATTCTTTTCGAGGTAGCGAGCCGCAACAGCATCGTCTGCAGGGGCTGCGGAACGGGAGGAACCTGGAAACGACGCTCCATTGGAAGTCCCGCAGAATCAATGAGCACGAGTCCCGCTATATCGTTGGGACGCTGAAGCGCAATTCTCATAGCGACCTCGCCCCCCAACGAGTGGCCCACAAGGATTGGGCGGCGCACGCCGAGAATGTCGAGAAACGTCGACACGTGGGTGGCGTATCCCCTCGGGCTGTACTCTGCTGCGGGGTCCCTTGAGGTATAGCCAAATCCGCGCACGTCTAGGGAGATAACGGTGTACTTGTGTGCTAGATCTTCCAAGTTCTCTCGCCAAGAGTAGGTAGAGCCGCCGAATCCGTGAATAAAGACAATTACGGTATCGCCGTCTCCTTGCTTTATGTAGTGAGTGCGAACCCCCGAACCGCTAACGAAGGAGCCCTCTACTTTCTTCACCTCGATCGCCCGTTCTGGGTCGAGCTGTGCTTTGGCTGTAACTGCGTTGAAGAGCACAGCGAAGGTTAGTAGACCCGCTAAAGACGGTGTTACGACCTTGAAGAAAAACGCCGTTACAGCGCGTTTCATCCTAGAATCCTGAAATCAGTGTGACCATAGACCTCGGCGTCCTCTACTAAGATCCTGTCGACACGGGCAGCCGGCGGGCCCTCGTGACAGAAGTCGATCACCTTGCCCACCGGCTCCGGAGATCCTTCGAGATGAGCCAAGACCGCTCCGTCTGGCAGATTCCGGACCCACCCATATACCCCGAGTCGTGAGGCGAGCGATCGAATACTGTCCCTAAAGAATACGCCCTGAACTCGCCCTTCTATCCTGATCCGTCTTGCTATCTTTGTCTCCTGGCTCACGACTGGCACTGTGGGCAGTACCAAGTGTGCCGTCCACCGAACTTGGCTCTCTCGATAGGCGTTCGGCATCGAGGGCAGGGCTTTCCCGTCCGTTGATAGACCTGAGCGACCGTCTGGAAACTGCCTGGCTCTCCAAAGAGATCTACGTACTGCTCGTCCTCGGCAGTGGTGCCACGGTGCTTGATTGCTTCGTGTAGAACCTCTTGGATAGCTCTGGAGAGACGTCTGACCTCTTGGGAAGTTAGCGAGTCCGAGCGCCTGTCATACCGAAGTCCGGCCTCGAATAGAATCTCGTCAGAGTAAATGTTTCCGATCCCGGAGATGAACTCCTGGTCCATTAGTAGGGACTTCAACTTTGCCTTTCTCTCCGAGATGCGCCTGCCGAAGTCGATCCATGAGATCGGATCTTCGATCGGATCAAATCCTAGATGTTGAAGCTCGGGAATGTTGTCCAACTCGTCCAGAGAGGTCACGAACATCTCTCCGAATTGACGAGGGTCGACAAAGCAGAGCTTGCCACCTTGAGTAAAAGTAATGACAACCTGAGTATGGGGAAGGGTCGCGGATTTTTTCGACTTTTCCCGCAACAACCTCCCCGACATTCCTAGATGAATAACTAGAGCACTCTCGTTGTCGAGTCTGAGGACCAGGTACTTACCCCGACGGCCTACTGAGATGATTTTTCTTCCCACTAAAGCAGTTTTAAAGCGCGTTTTGTTCGGATGGCGCCTAATGGTCCGCATTCTGTAGACCTCGACGTCAGCGATTTTTCGACCAACGACCTCGCGCTCTAGGTCTCTACGGATCACTTCTACTTCAGGAAGTTCGGGCATCTTGTTGCTGTCCCTCTGATCCAAGCGACTCGAGAGCCGCACGTGCCGCTTCTTGCTCAGCTTGTTTTTTGGAGCGCCCTTCCCCCGAACCAGTGCCGGACCTGCCTACCCAAACCGTAGCGTAAAACTTCTTGGCGTGGTCTGGCCCCTCCTCTTCGATCGAGTACTTCGGCAGTCCCCAGCCATTTGCCAAAGCCAGCTCCTGAAGACGTGTCTTGTAATCGCTGCCTCCAGGACCCTCGGCAGCCTCACGGATTCGCTGACCCAGCAGTCTCATAACTAGTGCGTTAGCCGGCTTCCAGCCGCCATCCAAATACACCGCACCTATGAGGGCCTCCATCGCATCCGCCAAAATTGACGGCTTTTCTCGTCCGCCAGAGGCCTCTTCGCCCTTGCCCAAAAGGACGTGTTCTCCCAATCCGAGCTCGTCTGCGACCTCCGCTAGCGACGAGGAGGACACAACAGATGCGCGCACCTTTGCGAGCATCCCCTCGGTAAGTGCGTCGTATGTCTTGTAAATGTGAACAGTTACAGCTAGCTGAAGGACCGCGTCTCCTAGAAACTCGAGACGTTCATTGGAGGGAATGGGAGAGTCCTTTTGCTGGCTGGCTTCGGAAGCAAAAGAGCGATGGGACAGTGCCTGCCTGAGAAGCTCCCTTCGGGCGAATCTGTACCCGATCGCCTCTTCGATCTCATGGTCAGAAGAGTCGGGCTCTGGAGCTGTCACGACTCTCCTTTCGATCTATCCAGACCAGCAGCGACAGCCAGCAACAATACAAAGTCCCCAACTGTTTCGCACTCTGCTAGCTCGGAGCCGTCAAGATGAGCAAGGCCTCTCTCCCCGAGATCTTCTGCAACCATCTCGGCGAGATCCAACAAGTCGACGTCGTCGATTTCCAAAGCATCGAGACGAGTATGGAGATCGATAAATCCCCCGGCAGAAAGGCCAGCGCTCTCGAAGGCTACGAGTACCGCCTCTACGAGCGACTCGTACGAGCGGGCTGGCCCATGTGAGAGCGTCTCAGATGGCATCTGCAGCTGCAGTCCAGGGGGCTACTTCGGCGATTCTCTGCTGAATTCCAGCTGCTCGCTCACTGCTTGCGAAGAGTATGGCCCTGCATATCGACTCCGAGTTAGAAGAACCGTGCGCTATGACTGTCAAGCCATTCACTCCAAGAAGGCATGCGCCTCCCCTTCCGTCAGCGTTAACCTTCTGACGTAACTCCAGCAACGCTCCTACGGCCTGGGCTTGAGTCTCCCCCGTAGTCTTAGAGGCAATTGCGGATACAATCTCTTGAATGAGGCTTCGAGCTATTCCCTCGGAGAGTTTTAGCACGACATTTCCGGTGAACCCGTCGGTTACTACAACGTCCGCTTTTCCATGGGGAAGATCATAACCCTCGACGTTCCCTACGAACTCGAAGGGGCACTCACTGAGCGACGCTACAGACCGCAATATATTGAACGCGGTCTTATACAAGGCCGACCCTTTGGATTCTTCCTCACCTATGTTGAGAAGACCTACTCGAGGCGGGGAGTGTCCCAAGGCTGCTTCAGCAAAAACAGATCCCATAACGGCGAAATCTAAAAACTGCCCCGGCTTGCAATCGGCATTCGCTCCGGAGTCGATAAGGATGATCGGGTGAGCGGGAAACGGTACAACAGTCGCTAATGCAGGCCGCGAAATTCCCTTTATCCGACCGAATTTAAACACGGCGCCCGCAACAGCAGCTCCGGTAGATCCAGCCGATACGACGGCTGATGCTTTGCCCTCGGCCACCAGAGAGCACGCAACAGCTATCGAAGATCGGGGTTTCGAACGCACGGCTCGCGCGGGTTCCTCTCCCATTCCCACAGTATCTGGGGCGTCCTCGATGCGTAGAGATCCCCTGTTGGTTTTGGCCCAAGCCTCAGAGTTTGCTGGCTCCGTAGAGCCCCCCGAAATCTCCGACGCGCCCGAAGGATAAGAAATCATGGAATCCAAGTCTAGATCGAGCTTTTTAGCGCAGGATTCGAGATGACGACGTATCTCGCCCTCCGGCCCAGTGATAACCACGTGCGCGCCGCTGGCCACGGCCTTCAAGGCTCCTTCTACTGTGGCCTCCGGGGCGTGGTCACCACCCATCCCATCTAGCGCAACCGGAGACCGCGCCCTTTCACCCCCGACCGAGTTGGCTCCAGACATTCAGTACTTTTCTGCGTCTACTCTGTCTCTACGACCGTCCTGCCAGCGTACTTCCCGCAGTTCGTGCACATTCTGTGCGGGAGCTTGGGCTTATGACAGTGAGGGCACTCCGCGTACGGGGCTAGATGCGCCTTCCACTGAGATCTACGATGCCTTGTGTTGGATCGGGACTTCTTCTGCTTTGGTACTGCCATAGCGCGGCTCCTCAGAATCCCAGTAATGAGAGGCAGACTTTTTTGGGTTATAGACGACTACCGAACAGGTGCCAGGATACCCCCTCGAGCATTCGAAACCCTCAGGTTTGGTCTTGATCGAAGAAATCGCTGCTGTACTCTTCTTCCGTTTCGACGAGCCCAGAGCGTCGTTGGGGTTGTCGAACCGCAAAATCTTGGCCCTGGTTGGCCACATCGTCGACCTCACCAGCATCTCTGGACGGAGAAGTCTCTACTTCAGGGACGGCTCTAAGCCTCTCTCGTCCCGCCACAATTGTCTCGAGCATCCGCCTGAGCAGCATCTCGAAAGACGCCAGTTTGGAGTCGATGTAGCCATCGGTCTCAGCCTTGAGAGATCGCGCTCGCTCTTCTGCCTCGCTCAGGACCAAACCGGCCTTCCACTCGGCCTCTCGCATGATCTCGGTCTCGCTTACGATACGGGACGCCTCTGATTGAGCCTCCTCGACGATCAACTCAGCCTCCCGACGAGCCCTGGCAATGAACTCGTCTCTCTCCCTTAAAATCCAGCGTGCGTGACGTAGCTCCTGGGGAAGCGACTCCCTGACATCTGCAAGATACATGAGAAGTTCGTCTTTGGGTACTAGCACCGAAGACGAGAGGGGCATGGATTTGGCGTTGTGAACCATCTCCTCGATTCTTCGAATCTTAGACTCGATATCCTCTTCGGGAGTGGTAGGAATCGACGCCTCGATAAAGCTCCTCTCTTGGGAAGATCCCTCGGAAACAACATCGGGAATTCCCGATCCGGCAGCGCTTCGGTTCCGGTCCGAGTCGGGTGGGGTTTCAGCCAAACTCATCGCCTCATGTCCTAAGAAAATTTCGCTTTGAGTCGTTCGGCGACTCCGCGCGGCACAAGGGATGACACATCTCCACCGAACCGTGCGATTTCTTTTACCAATGATGAAGAGAGGTACGACGTGACCGGGCTCGCTGCCATAAAGAATGTCTCGATCCCAGATAACTTGTTGTTCATCTGAGCCATCTGTATCTCGTAGTCGAAATCAGAAACCGCTCTCAGCCCTTTGACAATTACATCTACACCTATCGATTTGGCGAAGTCTACTAGTAGGCCATCGAAGCTTGAAATCTCGACATTCGGTAAGTGGCCTACGGCTTCTTCGAGAAGGCCCATCCTTTCTTCGGTGTTGAACAGAGGTGCTTTGGATGGATTTGTAACGACCGCTACTACCAAGCTGTCGAAGCGTGCCGAAGCCCTTTCGATAATGTCGACGTGCCCGATCGTGACAGGATCGAACGACCCCGGACAGAGCGCTTTGGTCATCGTCAAGATCCTTCGTAAGTTATCTCTCCAACACCAAGTACAGAACCGCCGTAAGCGCGCTCGAAGAGTACTCGATAACGCGCCGGCCAGGGAAGCAACCTCGGCTCCGATCCGTCGCGTCGGCCGGCGCCTCTCGACCTCGCTCCGACATATTGTCTCGGAGGCCCGAGCCGCGCTCGCTCCCTATGCAAGCATACGGTAGCCCCGTGCCGAAGCCGAGAACCAAGATCCTCGAGAAGCTTGGCTATCCTCTTGTCTTCTATCGCATAAGGAGGGTCGACGAATACAACATCGAAATTGTAAGAGGACTCTAATCGGCAAACGAAGCGCCAGACATCGTCACAGAAAAAACTTGCTTTGTTGTCGAACCCACAGCGTATCGCGTTGTCTCTAGCTACTCTGATAGCCGACTTTGAAGCGTCTACCATGACAGCGCTTGAAGCTCCCCTAGAGAGAGCCTCGATTGCGAGCGACCCGCTTCCTGTAAATAAATCGAGTACCTTTGCTTGGTGCAAGCGGTCACCCAAATGCGAAAACAGCGCCTCTTTTGCCCGGTCGGTCATGGGCCTCACAGAAGCTAACTTGGGCGCTGCCAGTGGTGTACCCTTGGCCTTGCCTGCAATTACGCGCATTGAACTTTCGCTCTTATCTCTTACCTTACTGGCCAAGAATACAGAGCCCCGCCATAGAAGGCGGGGCTCTGCGTGGGTGGGTCCGGGTGCGAACACCCTCACGTTTCGAGGAGGATTGCTCCTCGCAAACGATCGGGAACTGTATCAGGCTGTCATGGAGCTGTGGTTGGATCAGGTACAGGCGGAATTTCCCTCCAATCCTTGATTCGAAACTTCCGGGTCGTAATCTGTGCTAGCTGACGGTCGTAAGCGAGCACCCTAAGAGAGCCGTTGTCGGTGTACTGATCCAACAAGGCTGCACCGAAGAGATAGAAGTGGGGGCCGCCATTGACAACCACCTTAGAACACATTGCATCCAACACCATCGAAGCCCGAGGTATGTGGCTTCCACTTCCAACATCTATCGCTTGAGGATTACTGGGGCAAGTCCTCACGATTCGCAATCCCCCAGGCTGGGTAGTGGGCCCCCATCCATCGATAACTGGACCTACGAATGGCCTATTGATACAGCCCTGAGTGTTACCACTATCTCTGACATTTATAAGTGCCCCTCCCTGGATCGTGAGGCTTCCCGTGACGTAAATAACCACCGGATTGCTCTGGCTGATATTTGCAGCGCTGCACAAAGATTGATCGGTACTGCTCCCCAGAGTTAAGTTCTGAACCCTATAGGTGACACCGCCTTGCAATGCTGCAAAATCAGCTGGGCTCAACGTACAAGTAGCATTTATAGATCCGCATGACGGCAACGGTTGTGCACTCGGGGGCGGTTGCTGCTGATCTACCGTAAAGGGAGCAGGAGCCCGCTGCACGTTACCTCCCTCGACCCCACATCTAAACTGTTGTCCATCGGGAGGAAAAATAACCATGGGAATTTCCGCCCACGCAGTACTTGCGCACCTCAACTGGCCCGCTGCTCCCAAAATGGGTTCTTGTGGTGGGCACACTGGCTCTCCCCCCTGCCTACTATCGGCTGTATCTGGTGATTGCCCACGTGGTCCGACCACAAGACCTTGACTACTACCAATTTGTAGGCTCTCGAATACCTTTGGCCGGTCAGTGTGTCGGTGAGAGGCACATAGTATGTTCTGGAAAATTTGATACGAGACACCGGCCAGCACGATAGGTTCCCTACGAACGGGCACAGCGTATTGGGCAGTGTCAGTCGTTACAGTCTCGGTGGCTGTACTTGAGAGCGGCCTGAGTGCAAAATTGGGATCGTTCTGCCACAAGGCTATCTGGTTGTAAGGGCGAGCTCTCACGTCCTCGAAAGCGCGATTTGCAGCAAACACTGCGTTCATTCAGCCTCTTTGAGTACCAGCGGCCCTCGCGGCCACAACGAGGGTCCCCAATAGAGCTACGATTCCAATAGCCAAGACAGTGAGCGATGCTAACAACTCCACGATCGAGAAACCGTCTTCGTCGTCGCTCCTTCCTCGGCGATGAGTTCCGAGGACGCTGGTGAACCAGATCAAGTTCAGCCCTCCTCGCTCTTGGCTGTCTTGGACCTTTATGACCCGACGCACTTCAGAGAGATTTACACTTCTTAGTGTCGGAGAACCTAGAAGCGAGGACCATCCGACGATCGGAGATAATTAGATCCCCCAAATGGAGTAGCAGGAATTACTTCTTTTTGAACGCCCGTACCAAGCTCACGTTCATACTTGTGATGGCGATCGTATCCATCCTGGGGCTCCAGGGCTTCTCCTTCTTTCAAGAGCGAAGGAGAGCGATCGACACCGTCAGAGCACAAGCCGAGAGCGCAGCCACTGCAGCTGCGATAGGTATCTCGGCAATGCCAGAGCGACGGACACTTTCGTCTGGCGATGCCGCAGCCGCCACTGCTATCCAGACAGCACTGTTGAGAGCCCAAACGGTCTCGAGCTACGTTCTCCAAACGGCACTCGTCATACCTCGCCCACCCATAGAGGGCCTGGACTCGGCCGGAGACAAAACCAGAACCGGCGACGTCGTAGCTTCGGTAGGTGAGCCAACTTCGCTTCTTGCTTCAGGCGAAGTCCGGCTCGATTTACTTCCCCTGCCCCAACCGCCAAGGTTTTCAGATGCCAGAAACATCGGAAGTCAAATAGCTGCCGTCGCCGTAACCGAGGTCGACGACTCTCGAGAGGCCTACGTGGTTGTCATTGCTACCCTGGATGAAACGATAACTGCAGGCCGAGGGGTAGCGATACTTCTCGGTGTTGCAGCCGTCGCCACACTCATTTTTTTGGTTGTCGTGTCCCGAGGGTTTACTCGACGCCTCGAAAAGCTCGCCGAGGCTGCCAAACGCCTTGGGGAAGGAGACCTTAGCTACCGAGTAGATGTAGAGGGACGAGACGAGATCGCCGCATTAGGCGAGGCTTTCAATCGTATGGCCGAAGCAGTTCAATCGAACAGAGTCGCTCTTGCCGAGGCAGTTTCGGACCTAGCACGGGCATCCGCTGAGCTGGAAAAACAGGTGGACGAGAATCGCCGATTGCTAGAGCAAACGGTCGGCGCTGTAGATGAAGAGAGAAGAAGATTGGCCACCGAGCTTCACGACTCCACAATCCAGTCACTGCACAGTGCCGCGATGCAAGCCGAGTACCTCGAAATGCTGATACGCCGAGGGCGAGTAGAGGACGCAGCACAATCTCTGTCCGAATTGACCAAAAGGCTTAGAGACGCCACCGACGAGCTGCGCCGGATCTTGTTTGATCTGCGCCCACCTACCCTGGACAGAGGTGGTTTGCTTTCGTCGCTCGAAAACAGATTGAGAGAGGCGGCGGAGATAGGGCAAGTGCGTTGCACTCTCGAGGTCGCGGAGGGACTCGAAATCCCCCAGGACAAGGAGGCGGTTATCTATCGCTTCTGCCAAGAAGCTATAGCCAACGCAGTAAAGCACTCTTCCGCGTCGACGATCTCGGTGCGGATGTGGAAGTCCTCGGACACGCTGCGAGTCGAGGTAAAAGACGATGGCAAAGGGTTCCGAGCTGAGGATCAGGCCCCACCCGGCCACTTTGGTTTGGCCGGGATGCGCGAGCGGGCCAAGATGGCGGGCGGACGGGTAGAAATTCGATCCGCCCCGGGGCAGGGAACGAGGGTGGAGCTGATCCTTCCCGTGGGCGGAGGAGGAAGATCGAACACTCACGAGCCAGACGCTACCTGAAGATCTTCTCCGTAGATGCTTTCGATCTCCCTTTTTAGAGCTGGATGCGCTTCTAGAAGAGGGTCTTCTTCGAGCAGGCGAACCGCCCACTCTTTGCATCTGGCAATGAGCGGGGCATCTTTTACGAGACGAGTGAGCTTGAGGTCGGTACGACCAGTCTGCCTAGCACCGAAAACGGTCCCCTCTCCCCGGATACGAAGATCCTCCTCGGCCAGTTCCATTCCGCTGGACGAGTGGACCAGAGCTCTCAAACGCTCGGAGCGAGCCGCATCAGCATTAGAGGCGATTAGATAGCATTTGCCTTCCACCGAGCCTCTTCCAACCCTTCCTCTAAGCTGGTGTAGCTGAGCTAGCCCGAAACGCTCCGCGCTCATGATGGCCATTACGGTCGCATTCGGAACGTCAACGCCCACTTCGACAATGGTGGTGGCGACGAGTACATCAACTTCGCCAGCCCGAAACGCTGCCATCTGGGCCTCTCTTTCGGCTGGGGGCATCCTCCCGTGCAAAAGCCCCAGGCGCAGTCCGGCTAAAGGACCATATGCGAGCTGATCGTACACCTCCTCCGCGGCGGAGGCCTCTAGCTTGTCGGACTCCTCTATGAGAGGACACACAACGTAAGCTTGTCTACCCCGTGAGACTTCTTCACGTATCGCCAAGTACGCTTCGTCGGCGTGGGGCTCCTCCAAGATTTTTGTATCCACTGGCTTTCGCCCCTGGGGGAGTTCTTCGATCGTCGATACGTCCAGATCTCCATAGAAGGTCAGAGCAGCCGTTCGAGGGATCGGAGTAGCCGTCATGATCAACACGTCAGGAACAATACCTCTGGGGGCTTTTTCCCTCAGTCTAAGGCGCTGATGAACCCCGAAGCGATGCTGCTCGTCGACGATCACAAGTCCCAAAGATGCGAACTCCACGTCTTCCTGAAACAGTGAGTGGGTCCCTACAACAACATCCACGCGGCCCGAGCGAATCTCTTCAAGCACAGCTTTTCTACGCGGAGCACCAATCCCAGAGGTGAGAAGCCGAACTCTCAAGCCCTGAGACTCCAGATAGGGCCGCAGTCCGAAGTAGTGCTGGCCTGCAAGCACCTCGGTCGGAGCCATAAACGCCGCCTGGTGCCCACCCGATACCGCAATGCAGATAGCTGCGGCCGCAACTACGGTCTTTCCCGACCCCACCTCTCCTTGCAGCAATCTGTGCATGGGACGTCCTGCAGCCATGTCACTAGCGATCTCTGCTAGCGCCTTTGATTGGTCGGAGGTGAGCCTGTATGGAAGTCCCAGCAAGAACCGCTGGGCAAGCTCGGATGGGTAGGGGTGTCGTATCGCGGTTTTGTCCTCTTCTGCTGTGTTTCGTAGGAGCCGTAATGCAACCTGAAGCGAAAAAACCTCGTCCACCACGAGTCTGCGGCGGGCTTGGGCGAGGTGCTCGAAGGAGTCTGGAAAGTGAATACCTCTAAGGGCTCTGGCACGATCTAGAAGAGCGAGCTCCTTTCGCATCGCCTCAGGGAGTGGGTCTTCAAGGTCCGCAAAGGTTTCTAGAGCCTCCCAGATGAGACGCCTGAGATACCCGGAAGAGACGCGCGCTTTCAAGGAAGCGGGATACACAGGGACTATTCTGCCGACCTCCAATGAGTCGGAAATCCCCTTGTAGCTGAGAACATCGTACGAGGGATTCGACAGTTGAAGGCGGTAGCCAAAGCGCTCCACTTTCCCAGAGAAAGCTACTTCATCGCCCTCAGAAAAGTCGGAGGCTCTGAAGTCTTGGTTGAACCAAATGCACTCTGCTACGCCGGAGTCGTCGGAGACGGTAACGGTAAGAATCGAAAGTTTGGGCCGGGGACGCTTCACCGTGACTTTTTCAACAGTTGCCACAATGGTTGCCTCTTCGCCCACCCTCAGCCGGCGGATAGGGAGAAGTGACGACCTGTCGATGTACTTTCTAGGATAGTGTTGCAGTAGGTCCTTTACTGTCTCGAGACCCATAGAGCGAAGACGACGCTGGCCGTTGAAGCCAACCCTCCTAAGCGCCCCCACAGATTTGGAGGCCAACGTGTACCATCCCATTCCTCCTTTACTCGACAATTCGGGACCTCAGTGCGATCGCTACAGCCTGGGACCTGTCCTTAGCTCCGAGTTTGGCAAAAATGGATTGCAGGTGCGTCTTTACGGTCAGCGGTGAGATGTGAAGGGAGGCAGCAATTTGCTTGTTCGATTTTCCCTGACACAGGTTGCGCAACACTTCCACCTCCCTTGGAGATAGTCCAAATCGTTCGGCGGGAGGGCGCTCCGAGAGGGCATCTAGGAGAGCCTTAGCTGCTTCTGGGTGTAAAGAAACCTTTCCTGAGGCCGCATTCCTAATTGCATCTACAATCTCGTCGGCAGAAGCGGTCTTTAGGAGATAACCCGCCGCACCAGCGTCAAGGGCAGTCTTCACGAGATCTCTGTCGTCGTAGGTAGACAGCACCACTACTGCAGTGTCTGGATAGCTAGTTCTAATCTCTTTGGTTGCCTCGATTCCGTCTACGCCGGGCATCCTCACATCCATAAGGACCACATCGGGCTCAGTTTGCCTCACTACTTCGATGGCCTCTTTTCCATTGCGCGCCTCGCCAACTACCTCGATATCAGGAAACAACTCGAGACGCATCCTGACTCCATCTCGTACGATCCCGTGGTCGTCAGCGATCACTACTCTCACTGCAATACCCTCTTTTCGTCGCCGATCCGATGTTAGACTAGGCGCTCGCCAGGTCGGTGCTTCCGAGTGGAAGTGTCGAGACTGAGAAGGGCTTAGCGAACTGGCAGGAGTATTTTCATCATGGCAGCGGTGTGCGATATCTGCGGAAAAGGGCCCGGCTTCGGAATGCGAGTTAGCCATTCCCACCGTCGCAACAGACGGCAATTTGGGACAAACGTCCAAAAGCGTAGAGTTGTAGTCGAGGGAACTCCCAAAAGACTCTACGTGTGTACTGGTTGTTTGAAGGCAGGAAAGGTAGAAGCTAGAAGGGTCTAGTCTATGCCCGTTGAATGGGGACTTCGGGCCGTAAAAGTACCATAAAAGTGCTGCCAACCTCCCGTTTCTAAATCTTCTGGGACAAGATCGACAGGCTGCAATCGCACTCCAGATCCAGTATCGACGGTTCCTATTACGGAGAGAGGAGCGAGCTCCTCGCTCCATGCCTCGAACAAGCGATCCAGATCCTG
Source organism: Acidimicrobiia bacterium (assembly GCA_040289475.1). Lineage (NCBI taxonomy): Bacteria > Bacillati > Actinomycetota > Acidimicrobiia > Acidimicrobiia bacterium. Next base: position 29,722 of record PSLF01000012.1, read on the forward strand.
CTCTGGGATTGTGAACAACAGCTCGTAGTCATCTCCCCCCAACAGAGCAGCTCGGAGAGCCAATCGATACAGCTCAGATGACTCGCGCGGCTCATGAGAAGTCTTTTGCGATGGGTTCAAGGCTAGCGGAAGCGTCGACAGATCGAGCGCAATGGAGACACCGGACGCCGCAGCGAGGCGGGATGCATCGAGTACAAGGCCGTCGGAGACGTCGATCATCGACGCGGCTCTTCTTGAGGCAGCCGTAGTCCCCTCTTTGATACGAGGAGTCGGGCGACGATGGGCCATAACGAAGGCGTCTTCTTTGTTCTTTCCCGCTAAAGCCGCTTCCAGGCCTAGCTGGGCTGCACCGAGACAACCGGTCACTACCACCCGATCCCCCGGCCGCGCGCCGGTTCGCAGCACCGGCCTTGTTTTAGGCGGCATCGATCCAAGCGCCGCTACAGTTACGACAAGCAGTGGAGCCTCTCCTGTGTCACCGCCAACGACCGCTGCTTGGTATCGACTCGCGCACTCGCTCGCACCCTTTACCAACTCGCCCACGGCGGCTACGTCTGTATTGCCTGGAGCCGATACCGAAAGCACTGCCTTGGAGGGATAGCCTCCCATGGCGGCAATGTCACTAAAGTTGACGGCCACCGCCTTCCATCCCACGTCGAAAAAGCTGGAGATGTCGAGGCGGAAATGAACGCCTTCGACCAAAGTATCGATACAAAAAAGAAGGGTGGATCCCGATTCTGTATAGACCACCGCCGCATCGTCTCCAGGACACTCTCCTGGATCCCCGCAACGAGGTAGGGAGCGTATGATTTGCTCAACGAGTAAGGCTTCGCCTATATCGGAGAGTTTTTCTGAGGAAAGACTCATCTCGACGTCCCTAACGAATCGGGCAATTGTCCCACGGGCAACGCGCACTCCTCGATTTGGGAACCCATCGATGTAGCGCCGGGTGCGCGAGAAATGTAGATTGCATCTGGCCACTCGAGAGCGTGCAGCTAGACGACCAGAAGGAGGTCGAATGCAAGGAACGATAAAAGCCTACGATCCAGCGACCCGACAGGGTGAGGTTCTCGCGGACAACGGGGAAGAGATTCCTCTCGCTCCCGACGCCCTCGAAGGCTCCATCTTTAGGACACTTCGGCAGGGTCAGAGGGTCGTCTTCGATCTCACCGAAGTCAACGGGGTAAAAACAGCGACGAGACTGAGGCTGGGTCAAGACGGTCGCTGAGGAACCAGGTGTGTCCTTTTTTTTCACTGCGCCTCGTCCCCTCGTCTGAACTCTTCGAGGATAGCTCGTACCTCGTCGTCACCTGTCTGACCAAAGTCGACATACCACATTCCCACGGCTTGGAAGTCGGCTCTGACTGCTAGGCAAAAGACCTCATCTGCCACCTCGTCGAGAAGTCCTAGAGCCTCCGGAGGAGCCACCGGCACGGCCACCCACACCTCAGCAGCTCCCAGCTGAACCAAGGCATTACAAGCGGCCAACGCCGTGGCCCCTGTGGCCGTTCCGTCGTCTACAACCACGCATACTTTGTCGGTGAGGTACAAATACTCGTCGCTTTTTCGGAACAGGCGTATCTGCTGGGCTACACGGGCTCTTTGGGCCTCGGTCTCTCGCCTTATCCACTCTTCGGAGGCAAAGCGGAATGCCGACGGCGACAGATATGGATCACCTGCAACTGACACGGCGCCTATTGCTAGCTCGGGGTTGGAAGGAGCTCCTAGTTTGCGGCTGGGTAATACGTCAAGATCAGCCCCAATGACTTTTGCGACTTCCGAAGCAACAACTACACCGCCCCTAGGAAGCCCCAACACGACTAAGTCTGAGGGGGAAGGTCCAAACTGTCGAAGGTATCCCTTCAGATACTCGCCCAAAAGGCGACCGGCCTCTTTGCGCCCGGCAAATGGAAGAGCGGAGTATCTGGGTGTGTGCAATGACATACGTCAATTTTTTCAGGTAAACGGCGCCGATGCCGAATGTTGGTACCAGACGAGCGGTGATTCGTAGGGCGCGATTAGTTGGAAAAGGATGAGGAAACCACAAAGCTTCCGCAATGAAGTAGGCACGAGGCGAGCGGCGATTCTTAGAATTGAGACGGCTGCCCTTTAGTATTGCTGGGCTGCCTGTTGGAAAGACCTGAGCACGGAGGTGAACACTTGGCTAGGGCGTTCGTGTTGATCCAGACAGAAGTAGGAAAGGCTGCACAAGTTGCAGAGGATGTAAAAAAGATCGAAGGGGTTACTTCTGCAGATGACGTCACCGGCCCCTACGACGTGATCGTGCAGGCAGAGGCCGACACCTTGGACGATCTAGGCAAACTGGTTGTCTCGAAGATCCAGCTGGTGGAAGGTATTACGAGAACGCTCACCTGCCCAGTAGTGCACCTCTGATCCTATCCGAGCTATCAAAGCCAAGTCGTGCAGCTGGCGAGCAGAATAACGGGCGCTTTTAGGTCGACGAGGTGTGCGGTGGGGCATTTTTAGCCAAAACCAGTGATGATCCCACGCACCCCCATGCCCGCGAAAGCGAACATCACGATGGTCATGACCGAAGCCATCCTAGGCTCGATCGATTTCTTCGAAGCCTGTAGCACCAGGATCACCACTGCTGGCGTTATGCCATACAACACATGGGTTACATCTCCCGGCCGCAAACCACGGCCATAGAGGATCGCTCCCAGCGCCACCTGGCAGTAGACCAATGCGTAACAACCTACGTACCAGACCCGCAGTAGCCGCGCAGGATTCTTCTTCTTTGCCCAACAGTAGGCTGACCATATACCGCCGACCGCACAAGCCCCAGTGAGTAAAAACGCCACGAAAATGTGCGCTCTATGAATCGCCGAAATCATGCCTCAGGACACCCCCGAATGCCCACAGAGACGGGGTCGGCTCCCAGATCGACCTTCCAAGACCTCTCTTCGTACACCAAAATAAAGGCCTTCCTTTTGACCGATGAGTCCGGGTTGTGAATCTCGCTCACCACGCAGGCCTTGGTCCCTTCTCGCAACGTCTTTTCCACGCTGAGGGTACCGATGAAATTGCGGCTTCCAATGACCTGGCACCAGTTGTCCTTCTCTCCGAGCACACTGGAGTCTTTCACGGAGGCCGACAAGCCCTCGTAGCTCGCGTCGCAGTCCCCTTCTCTTGTTGCCTCTGCCCACCGCTCCAGAGCCCGTGCGGGACTGTCAACCCAAAAATAGCGGTAAAACGAAAACGAGACCGCTGTAGTAGCGATTCCCAAAGCAATTCCTGCTATCGCCAAAGACCCTTTGCGTCGTAGCCTTGGTTCGGACGCTTCAGGGTGTGCTTCTTCCGCTTTTTTCCGGCGCTTACGCTTGGGCTTTTCAGAGCGCAGAGTCACTGTCAGCGTCTATCGAAAACGACGTATTCGATCCCCTGAGAGCTGGCTTTAGCACCTTGCCAGCCGGGTTTCTAGGAAGCGGCTCTGTCCGCACCTCGACTTGCTGAGGAACCTTATAGTCGGCCAAGCGCTCGGCACAGTACCTTTTGATCTCCTCGGGAGTTACGCTCGCTCCATCTTTTGGGACAACAAAAGCTTTGACCACTTCTCCCCAGTCTGGATCGGGCACGCCAACAACTGCGCACTCAGAAACTGCGGGATGAGAGTAAATGACGTCTTCTACCTCGATCGAGTATATGTTCTCGCCACCTCGAATGATCATATCCTTGGCCCTGTCTACGACGTACAAAAAGCCGTCTTCGTCCAAGTAGCCAATGTCTCCGGTGTGAAGCCATCCGTCTGTGTAGGAGGCAGCGGTCGCATCGGGATCGTTCCAGTATCCAGGAGAGACAATCGGACCCTTCAGCCAGATCTCGCCGCGCTGGCCAGGAGCGAGCTCATTTCCCTCCGCATCGACTATCTTGATTTCTACCGTCGGAACGGCCTTTCCAGCGGAGTTCGGCCGTCTGAGATAGTCCTCGCCGACGTTGATGGTGGCCACTGAGGACGTTTCTGTGAGCCCATACGCTTGACCCGCTCCGCCGCGTAGTGCGACATTGGGGAACTTTTCCCGGATCTTAGTTGCCAATTCCGCAGGGGGTGGTGAACCCCCGAACGCTATTTGCGTCACACTGGAGGTGTCGAACTCGGAAAATTTTGGGTGGTCGACAACCCGTTGGACGACGGTGGGAACTCCCCCAAATGACGTGACTCGTTCCCTCTCTATGAGCTCCAATGCCGCCAAGGGATCGAACTTTCCAGGTTCCATCAGCACGATGCGATTGCCGGTAGCGAAATACACGACAAGCACCGCAAAGCAGCCCGTTACATGAAAAAACGGGACTACCAACAGGTTGACCATCTGGCCATCTTGCCCAGCAGAACCGCTTTTTTCCCCTACTCGGGCATCGAGCATGCGATTGAGCAGTCCGATCAACATAAGGTTCTGCAAGTTGGCGATGACGTTGCGCTGCGTGGCAATCGATCCCTTCGGCTTGCCCGTAGTGCCGGAGGTGTAAAAGATCGCCGCGTAGTCGTCCTCTTCTACAGAGACATCGGGCAGAGAGGCTTCCTCTTCAGAGACCAGCTCGGAAAAGGAAGCGACTCGCTGTTGAGGGCGCGCCAACGAGCGAGCGTGTTCGAGAGACTCTTCGCTAGCTCCGATAACGTAGATGGCGCGCAGTGAATCCAGCCGCGCCAAGATTGGTTCGACTACCGCCAAGCGCCGCAGGTCACAGACGAGTACCGAGGTCGCCGAGTTGGTAAGCGCGTACTCGAGCTCTTTAGCTTTCCACCAGGCGTTAAGAGGCACTGCCACTGCCCCCAATGCCTGGGCAGTCCAGAACGCCACCGACCATTCGGGGTTATTGGCAGACAGGATCGCAATACGGTCACCGGTGCGCACCCCCACCTGATGCCGGAGCGTCTGGGCCGCCGAAGACACGAGCGAAAAGTGCTCGGCAAAACTGATCCTCCTCTCGCCTTGGACGATAAAAACCTTGTCGCCGTGGCCCTTTGAGCCTTCGAGTACTTGTCGCAGGCTCTTCATTCTGTTCTTGTAGACGCGGGTAGGTATTCCCCTAACCTTTTCGGTTACAACCTCGAATGGGCCACCCGGCCCTGTGAGCATGGAAATAGGATCGGGGCTTTGACTCACCTCACCTCCCCTCTCGGCCACTTCATAATAACTTGAGGTAGAAAAAGATCCCGATGTTGAGATGGAGGTGTGAGATTGGACTCGAAAGCGCTTGGCACTTTCCTCGTAACTATAGGGATCGTGGCAGTAGTGCTCGGTGCTTCCATTTACTTTGGGTGGCTGTCTTTCATTGGCAGGCTGCCCGGAGACATTCGCATAGAAACCGAGAACACGAAGATTTACATCCCGCTCGCTTCTATGCTGCTTCTCTCTGTCTTTCTAACCCTCGTCCTTAATTTGTTGCGACGGCTTTTCTAAGTCCTCTAGAGGTCGAAAGAGCCGGCAACCTCGCTCTACCTTGAAATCCGGTAGACCTCGCTTGCAGCATGGGCCTTCACAAATAGGGCACAATATGCCTCGCCCGTAGTTGTGAATGAATAGCACGCGACTTCAATCCAGCTCCGTCGCCCAAACCCAGAGCCAAATAGCAACACAAAATCCGGGGTAGCAATGTTTGATCAAAAACGTGACAAAAAGTTCGTCTTTCCCGTCCTCGACATTACCGACATAGACTCACTTCGAGGAGAGGCTCGCCGTGTTCTAGCGCGCACCGATGGGACCGTGGTACTAAAGGGGCTGATTGCAAACGTAGAAGTCCTGAGAGACCGCTGGGGGGTCCCGCACATCTTCGCCAAAAACGAAGAGGACCTCTTTTTCGCCCAAGGATTCGTGACCGCCCAAGACCGATTGTGGCAGATGGAAGTGAGGCGCCGAATGGAGTGGGGCCGCCTCGCCGAGGCATTTGGGCCTGGCGCCCTGGCACTCGATATCTTCGTGAGAACCATAGGCCTCAAGCGGCGCATCCGAGAGGCATTCGAAGCGTTGGACCCTGAATCTCAAATGGCATACAGCCGCTACTCAGAAGGAGTGAATGCGTTCATTGAGTCCCATACTGACAGACTGCCTATCGAGTACTCCCTAACAATGCTTGAGCCGGAGCCTTTCGACCCCTACGACCTCATCGGATACGGGATGGCTTACAACCAGGCGGGGTTCTGGCCCGGAATCGTATTGAGAGCACGCCTTCTAGAGCACTTCGGTCCCGAGCGACTAAAGGACATAGATCCCAAGGACCCTGCAGATCCGCTCCATATTCCAGTCGGGCTCGACTACTCCTGGATAGGGCCGGAGGCGGTTTTCGGCCACTATCGCTTTGCGGGATACACCGACCAGATACTCGAAACGGCTTACATCGGATCGAACTCCTGGGTAGTGGACTCACACCTTTCCAAAACAGGAACCCCGATTCACTGCACAGATCCGCACATGGCTGTTTCCAATCCATCGACATGGTACGAAGTCCACCTCAGCGGTGGGCGATACAACGCGATAGGCTGCACTACACCTGGTACCCCTGGAATTGTCATGGGTCACAACGAGCACCTCGCATGGGGCATGACTAACGCCTCTGCTCACGTACAAGATGTGTACGTCGAAAAGCTTGACCCCCACGACAAGACGGCGTACATCAGGAACGGAACGCGGGAGCTGCTAGAGGTCGAGGTTCATGAGATACCAATAAGAGGCGCTTCCGAGCCCCACAAGCTTGAAGTAAAGCTTACCTGCCACGGGCCAATTGTTTACCAAAGTTCCGACAACAAATTCGGACTGTCGGTCGCATGGACTGCACACCACGCCCGGCCACAAGAGTCCACCTTCGCCGCAGCCCTTCGCTACGCAACAGCCAGCACTGTCGAAGAGTTTCAGGAAATCTTAGAGGAGGGATGGTGCGCCCCGGCTCTCAACTTCACCTTTTGTGATCGTTCCGGACGCATAAGACGAGTAACTGCCGGTCGGGTTCCAATTAGAAAAACCGGGGATGGGCTACTTCCTCAACCCGGGTGGAATTCCGCTTATGACTGGGATGGGCTCACTGGGCCCGAAGAAATGCCCAAAGAGTTGGGAAAGCGGAACCATGTTATTCTCTCGGCTAACGAGCGGATAACCACAGACACCTCGCCCCACGTAGTTTCCAGAGATTGGGATCCGGGATTCAGAGCAAACCGCATCCGGGCTTTTCTGGCTATACGACGTAAGGTTGGAATAGAAGACATGATTCGACTCCAAACCGACGTCGAATCTCTGCCAGCCCGGGAATTCGTTCCTTATGTGTTGGCGCTCCGAGAGCCTCCTGACGATGTTCGCCTTGCCCAGAAGCTCCTCTCCGAGTGGAACTACAGGCTCGACTCGCATTCGGCTGCCGCAGCAGTCTATGAGGCGACTCTGAGACGAGCCGTACTGCTGATCTTTGAGGACAAGTTCAAAAGAGTCGACTTCGCGCACTGGCTGGAGGGTTCCAAGGGTCCGTGGACGTCGCTTCTCGATCTTTTAGCGGCCCCCAACGAATACTGGTTCTCCAAGTTTGACAGCGACAATCCTGTTCTAGGACGCGACATAGCCCTAACGAGAGCCACGGAGGAGGCAATGCAATTTCTGCGGAAAACGCTAGGCAGTGATATTGCTCAGTGGCGATGGGGCCGTCTCCATACGCTTTACTATCGACACAGTGCAGCCCGAACACCCGTATTGAGAGAGCTGTTCGATATAGGGCCGTTCGAGATGGGCGGCGATATCCACACGGTCAACAACACTGGTTATCTAATGCGATTCGGATTCCGCCAGCTAGCCTGTGCTTCGTACCGACACATAGTGAACATGGCCGACTTCGACACTTCGCTCTCGGTGAATCATCCCGGACAGTCGGGACAGCCAGAGAGCCCTCACTACAAAGACTTAGCCGAGCTGTACTGTGCCGGTATCTACCATCCACAGCTTTTTACTAGGCGCGCAGTAGAAGGCTCAGCAGAGGCCAGACTGGAGCTCAAGACCGAGTAAATCCGAAGACCCCATGATGGCCGCTTTAGTCAGTCCCTTGTATCTCGCTATCCCTGTCTCGGCACACACGCTTTAGAACCAAAGCAAAAAAGCGGTCGACAGCAGAGCGGTTTTCTACGATGGCTCCTGGATGGACGCGCCAGCCGTCTCCAACTGTCTCGACTACTGCCCTGAATCCCAAAGATGCGCCGTGGACTACCTTTCCCGTTCCGCCCGGCTGTGTTCTCTGTAGTATTGCAGCGATGACTGAAAACATATGCTGGGGGGTCATGATACCCGATGATCTTTCGGGTTTAGCTGCCTCCCATGCTTTGGCAAGAGTGTACATTGCCGTAAGATTGCGACCCATCTGATCGAGCCAAGGATCTAACTCCTTTAGTAGGCTCTTGTCCTCTAGGCATTTACGAACTTCCGCAAGTGCTTTTGATTGGCGTTCCAGTTCCGACACGATCCTAGAGCGAAGGTCGTCTACGTGCTCATCGGAGGCAATCTCTAGTTCGTCCAAAAGAGTCCAGAGGGTAGGTGATGGAATAGGCTGGCAAACGGAGTCTGACATCTGCTCCGCCACTATCCTGAATGCCTCGGGAGCTCCCCTACCAGTCTCCAAACAAGCCCTCACCCAAGCGCTCATTGGATCGTAATCCTCTTTGTCTCGTATTAGCTGACCTAACTGACGAAGGCCTACCATGGATGCCCGCGCCTGTTGCATACCGTTTACAAAAAGACCGGCGGCGGACTGTATCAAACGCCAGTCCCTCCCCTGCCAAGGACCCAAATGACACCACACCCCCATAGGCCCGTCGTTGACCGGAAAGTTGTCCCACACGAGAATTGGATGCTGAAGGCTTGCCTCCCGTTCGGCAACTTGTTCTGCAGTAATTTCAGGCGAAAGGACATACAGTCCCGTCCAGGCAATCGGGACTTCAGAAGGTAGCTCGGCGGCTAGGTCTTGGAGGTAGGGAGTAATGTAGTTGCCTGTGTACTCTGTAGGCGCGATCGCAAGCCTGGCGCCGTGTACAGATATAAATTCGAATATCTTAGCTCCGGTTGCCCCGTGCGCCTGCCCTAAACTCTTGAACTTACCCTCGTCTTGTACTAGGAGTACCTCGGGAACATCATCGAACAGAACCGCCATATCCGATATTCCCATATCCAAAAAGGGGCGAATCTTTTCCTGTAGCAATGCAAAATCATCTTCGGAAGAAAACACCATTCCCATCGGGGAAATGGAAAAACAAAAGGATACTCCTTGAGACTCGGCCTTCTGCTTTAAGTGGCGAAATTGATCGAGCTCTTCTACTGGGTACGGCTCGCGCCAGCGGTCCCTGTGGTAGGGGTCGTTTTTCGGCGCATATACATAAGCGTTTAGTCCTTCTGAAGCTAGAACATCTACTATGTAGTGGCGGTCTTCCCAAGAATGAGGCGGGCCGTAAAAACCCTCCCCATATCCCAACAGTTTTCTCTCAGCTGCTATCGGCATTTGTACTCCTTTTTTGCCTCGTCACGGATTTTATGTGCTGGTCATAACGCCGAGTTGGCAGAACCAATTGCCCTAATCGCGGATTGTTATTTCTGCAGAAATACTGCTTATTTACTGGCATCCCCCTGGTAACCAAGGCTTGCCTGTGCAGCAGCGAGTCTAGCCACAGGAACTCTATATGGAGACGCGCTCACATAGTCGACTCCAACACGCTGGAAAAACGCAATCGACCTCGGATCGCCACCGTGCTCTCCACACACACCAGTCTTGAGGTTGGGCGAAGCTTGCTTGCCTTCTTTTACAGCGAGTTCCACGAGTCGTCCCACCCCACTCACATCCAGCGCCTCAAAGGGACTTTCCTTCAAAATTCCGCCGTCTATGTAGCGGGGCAGCAGTTTCGCTTCTACATCATCTCTAGAAAACGCCCAGGTCATCTGGGTCAAGTCGTTGGTGCCGAAGCTGAAGAAATCCGCGACCGATGCAATCTCAGCAGACGTGAGTGCGGCCCTGGGGACCTCTATCATCGTTCCGATCGTGTATTTCAGCGAGTCCCTTCCGGCAGCGGAGATAGCTTGTGCTGCGGCCTTGTCGACCTCCTTCCGAAGTACCGATAGTTCAGAAGCATCGGCCACTAGTGGGATCATGATCTCTACGACAGGCTTTCCCCCTGCAGCAATGCGAGCACAGGCCGCCTCTACAATTGCCCGCACTTGCATACCGTACAGCCCAGGCTTTAGGAGACCTAGCCTGCAACCTCGGATCCCAAGCATTGGGTTGGCCTCTTCCCAGTGATCGAGGGCGTGTAAAAAAGCCTTCTTTTGAGCGTACTCAGGCGAGTTGGCCTTGCCTTCCTTTTCCAGAAGGGCTAAGGCCCCCTCTAGCTCTTTCCTTTTGGGCAAGAACTCGTGAAGAGGAGGATCGAGAAGCCGCACCGTGACCGGAAGCCCATCCATTGCGGCAAAGATTTTTACAAAGTCTTCCCGCTGTACCTCCAAGAGATCCGCCAGTGCAGCGGCCTCCTCCTCTTCGCTTTCGGCGAGAATGAAGCGTTGGACTATGGGAAGTCGGTCGCCTAAAAACATGTGCTCGGTGCGGCACAGCCCTATCCCTTCAGCCCCGAAGCGTCGTGCTAGTTCGGCATCTCCGGGGGTGTCGGCGTTCGCCCGCACTCCCATTCGGCGGAACTCGTCGGCCCATCCAAGGACAACCTCTAGTTCACCGGAAAGCTCGGGCTCCACTAGCGGAACCGCTCCTAGTACAACTTCTCCTGTTGCACCGTCGATAGAGACGACCTCACCTTCTACGACTACGTGCTCCCCAACAAAGAAACGCCTCTGCTCTTCCTCCACTTTTATCTGGTCGCACCCAACCACACACGGCTTTCCCATTCCTCGGGATACCACCGCTGCATGAGAAGTCTTCCCCCCCTGAGACGTCAGCACCCCTGCGGCAGCGATCATCCCGGCCAGGTCGTCGGGGTCTGTCATGCGCCTCACTAAAATTATCTTTTTCCCCGCTGCGGCCTTGCGCACCGCCTCCTCGCTGCTAAATACAACTTCACCGACTGCTGCACCCGGAGACGCCGGGACTCCTTTTGCCACCACCTCATAGGAGGCCGACCGGTCAAACTGCGGATGGAGGAGCTGATCCAAAGTCTCGGGTTCTATCCGCAAAACCGCTTCCCACTTCTCAATTAACCCCTCAGAAACCATGTCGGCAGCAATCTTGAGGGCTGCTTTGGCGGTCCGCTTCCCTACCCGGGTCTGAAGCATGTACAAGCGGCCCTGCTCGATTGTGAACTCGATGTCGCACATGTCTCGATAGTGCTTTTCGAGGAGGTCAATAATCTCTTCGAGTTGGCGATAAACTTCCGGCTGAATACTAGCTAGCTCAGAAAGGGGTATGGTGTTGCGGATCCCAGCAACGACATCCTCCCCCTGCGCATTAGGCAAGAAGTCACCGTAGAGACCTCGCTCCCCAGTCGCTGGATCACGAGTGAAGGCGACCCCGGTGCCAGAAGTCTCTCCTTTGTTCCCAAATACCATCACCTGTACGTTCACTGCTGTGCCGAGGTCGTCGGGGATACGCTCTTTGCGCCTGTAGACCTTTGCTCGCTCGTTGTTCCAAGATTCAAAAACCGCTTTGATAGCGGCTTCAAGCTGTGCAAGGGGATCTTGTGGGAAACTTTCGGATGTCTCGTTCTCGTACAGTCTCTTGTAGGCGTCTATGATCTCCTCTAGCGCATCTTCGCTCAGGGCTGCATCGGAATCGACACCTCTTGCTTCTTTTACTGCAGTAAGTATTTCCTCGAAGCTATCTCCGGGAATGTCGCGGACGATTTTGCCGAACATCTGGATAAAACGTCGGTAGGAGTCTAGAGCGAAACGAGGGTCAGATGTCTGAGCAGCCAAGCCCTGTAGGGAGGCATCGTTGAGACCCAGGTTTAGGATCGTGTCCATCATTCCCGGCATAGAGAACTTTGCGCCAGATCGCACCGAGACGAGCAAAGGATCTTCGGGGTCTCCCAGCCTTTTTCCTTGACAGGCCTCCAGCCACGACAGAGCCTCGAGCACCTGATCGTACAACCCTTCTGGGAAGCATCCTTCCTTCAAGTAAGCGATGCATGCCTCGGTCGTTATAGTGAATCCAGGAGGCACAGGCAGTCCGAGGTTGGTCATCTCCGCGAGATTCGCGCCCTTGCCCCCCAACAAATCCTTCATTTCTTTGGATCCCTCGGAAAACTTGTAAACCCATTTGTGGCCGGTGCCCATCTATGCCTCCGTATCGTTATCGCAATGGCCCGATTCTAGAAGCGTCAGGATTCGAGAGTGCAACAGTGAGATGGGAACCCGCTCCTGGGCCATCGAGTCTCTGAATCGGACAGTGACAGCACTGTCTTTGAGGGAGTCGAAGTCGAACGTAACGCACAGCGGCGTACCGATCTCGTCCTGACGCCGGTACCGTCTCCCTATGGATCCCGTATCGTCGTACTCGACACTTATCTTTCCTCTAAACGATGCGGCGATCTCTCTGGCCGGCGGGGCCAAGTCTGGGTTTTTAGATAAGGGGAGCACCGCTACCTTTACTGGGGCTAGGCGAGAATCTAAACCCAGCACCACCCGGCGCTCTCCTCTCACTCGCTCCTCCCGGTAGGCGTCGATCAAGAATGCTAGGGTGGCCCGGTCGGCCCCCGCCGATGGTTCGATTACCCACAAGAAGTATTTCTGGTCTTTTTCCTGATCGTAGTAGCGAAGGTCCTTACCCGAGTACTGTGAGTGTTGCCTCAGATCGAAGTCCGTCCTGTTGGCGATTCCCTCGAGCTCTCCCCATCCCCAAGGGAACATATATTCGATGTCGGTGGTGGCGGCAGAGTAGTGAGAAAGCTCCTCTTTGTCGTGGGGACGTGTCCTAAGACGCCCCGGATGGATGCCTAGCGAGCGATACCAACCGATGCGTTCTTCAACCCAGTATTCGAACCACTTTTCCGCTTCTTCTGGGGGGACGAAGTACTCGAGCTCCATCTGTTCGAACTCCCGGGTCCTGTAAGTGAAATTTCCGGGTGTTATCTCGTTGCGAAATGCCTTGCCAATCTGAGCTATGCCAAAAGGCGGCTTTTTGCGCGTGGTCTCTCTCACTAGCTCGTAATCGACAAAAATGCCTTGTGCTGTCTCGGGCCTCAAGTAAGCGATGGAGGCCTCGTCCTCTACGGGTCCCAGGTACGTCTTGAACATCAGATTGAACTGACGAGGCTGGGTTAGGCTGCCTTCGGCGCCGCATGCCGGACAGAGCGACGGGTCTTCAAGTTGATCCGCACGAAAGCGCTGTTTGCACACGCGGCAGTCAACAAGCGGATCGGTGAACGAGTCGACGTGTCCAGAAGCCTCCCAGACTTTCGGCGACATGATGATCGCAGAGTCGAGGCCGACAATGTCGTCCCGCATCCCGACCATAGACTTCCACCACTCGGCTTTTACGTTGTTCTTGAAAAGCACACCGTAGTGGCCGTAATCCCAGCTTGAACGAAGTCCGCCATAGATCTCTGACGACTGGAAGATGAACCCTCGTCTCTTCGCCAGCGATACAACTCTATCCATCAACTCATCGCCCGAGACCGCGACTGACTCGACCGCCTCTGGCTCTTTTACGACGATTATCTCCTCGAGTCTTCGAGCCTCAACCACTGTCTCCAACCCCGTCTATGCGAACTATCCGATCACCCTCTATGCGAAAGATCATTGGACAAGCCAGCACTGAACGCAATGACCCTACCCTCGAAAGTGTAGATAGTGAGACTCAAGTTCTGCTCCTCATACACAAAGGCCTTGGTCGTTCTCCCCAGGGAGTCATTCGGACGGACCCCGGTCGGATCTCCAAAGGCTGCGGTGATCGATTCCTCGGTGTCACCCACTCGTACGTCGCCAATCGAGTCGAATGAAATCTTGTACGGGCCTCGCGCTCGATCCAGTCGAGAATTCGACAGGGGCGCGGACGTTTTAGTGACCACCGCATCATCAGCGCTATCACTGATCGTTGGCTGCTTTCCGACCAAGAGGGGCGACGCATCAGGCGAGACTAGTAATGCAGGCTCCTCGATGATCGGGGACGGGTTGCCGATCTCTCCAGGACCAGCAAGGTACACGCCCACCCCTACAGCCGTGCCAAATAGTGCAAGAGAAGCCGTATAAAGAGACATACGAGCGAGGCGAAAAGAACGAACAACGTTCGTTTTCTTTGCTCGATCGGCTCGACTCTTCCACCACAAGACAGCAGCGGTTATCGCCATGACCGTCGATGCTGCCCAGATTGCAATAGCAGTGACCACAAAGGGGTGTTCATATCGCACCGCTTCGATCTCCCTTGTCAGAAGAGCCATCTTTACTCTGCTCGAGCCCCTCCCTTTCTTTGCTAGGCGCGATTGCCCCAAATCGTCTCTCTCGCCTCTGATACTCTCGAACCGCTTCCCATAAAACGTTCCTGTCGAAGTCGGGCCAGAGGACTGGCAGAAAGACGTACTCGGAGTAAGCAGCTTCCCACAGCAAGAAGTTGGAAATACGAATCTCTCCGGATGTCCTTATTACTAAATCCGGATCGGGAATGTCAGGGTTGTAAAGGTATTTTCGAAACTTGCGCTCGTCTATTTTGTCGAGAGATATCTTCCCTGTTGCAACGTCGGCCGCCAGCTTTCTCGCTGCGTCCACTATTTCTGCCCTTCCACCGTAGTTGACGGCGATTTGCAACACTATGTTCCGGTTTTTTCTCGTGTACTCGATGGTCTCATCCATCATTTCTAAGAGCCTCTTCGGCACTCGCCGCTCTCGCCTCCCCGCAAATACGATCCGGACTCCCTTTTGGGCCAATTCTTCTCTGCGCCGCTCGAGAACTCCCCGGGCGAATGCCATCAAAAAGTCCACCTCTTCTTTGGGACGCTTCCAGTTCTCTGTAGAAAAAGCGAATACGGTCAGATACTGAATGCCGACCTCGAGCGCGCCCTCCACGCAATCCAGCAGTGCCAGCTCCCCAGCGCGGTGTCCCTCAGTGCGAGGGAGTCCCCTTCGTTCGGCCCATCGACCGTTCCCGTCCATCACGATTGCGACATGACGGGGAATGTTCTCGGGATTTATGCGAAGGAGGCTAGCCCTTGCCTGTCGCTCCTTGTTATCCAGTTCTACCCACCAGCGACCTCGTAGCGAGGATGCGTTGCGCGGATGCACTGTCGAGGCTGTCCCAGCGGACTTGTCTTCTATGCTGGCAGCGAAATTCCCGGGTGAAACATCTCTGCCGTTTTCAGGCACGAGACGTCCTTGCTCTAGTGCGGGATCGCAGGTCAAATACTCCTCCAAGAAAATGCGGGCAAACCAGGGCCTCAATTCTCACTGCGAAGGCTAGCAGAGAAAAGTAGGCCGCCCGCTTTTGTCAAGTCTGAGTGGTGCGGTATTCCTTGTACCCGCTTGGATAGCACCGCACGTAAATGACAGCTGGGTTGTCGATTCCGGAAGGCCCGTTTATAGGATGCCCTAAGGTCGACCCAATTGTGGTCAACTCCTGGCCGTGTGGGAGCGCCTTGCACCCCGATACTGCCTTGTACTCAAGGCCTCTAAAAGCTACCGCAGCCCTGGTCCTCACATAAACCTCAAGCACAATCACGGCAGCGAGGGCAATCGATACGGCAATTGCCGCCACAATCCACACAGAGTTACGGCGAGCGCCGGTTCCCGGATCGCTCGCCATCCTCCTGCCGGCGGTCTGAGCGTGCATCTATCGAACCTCCCGGGACCGAGTCGGGACAGCCTCTTTGCTGACCGACACTTAGTCGCAACAAATTTTATTTGGCCATTCCTAAGCCACTAACCACACGAAACGAGCGAAGGCGATCCTCTAGATGATATTCGAAGAGTTTGATCGATGCATGCGTTGCGACGCGAGCCACATCGGGAGGAGGCGCCGTTGATCCCGCGTCATCCGAAGCAGAGCGCATGACCTCGAGCACCTGTGGATCGATCTTGAAACAAGAGTACCGACTTCTACACTGGCGGCAGACTGCACCGCCATCGGGTATGGATAAAAACTCAAGTTGACTATCGGCTCCACAGCCCACACAGCAGCCGAGGTGAAACGCGAAGCCCGAGATCCTGGAAAGCACCATCAAAAACCAGACAAAAAAAGTGGGGCCTGGATCGCACTTGTCCAGAGCTCGCAGAGCCTCGAGAAGATGAGCGAATTGGGGGGCAGCTGGCTGCCCCTCGTGGACAGCGCGCGCCGCTGCTTCCGCGCACGCCAGACCCGCTTCCAATCGAGCGAGGCTGGCGCGCATCCTTGGAAAAACTTCGATGCAGTGGGCAGATGTCACCGTGTACAAACTCTTGCCCTGGTACAGGGAAATATCTAGATGGTTCAGAGCTTCTAAGCGTCCTCCGAAGCGCGACTTGGTCTTGCGAACACCCTTGGCGACTGCCTTTACCCGCCCCGCCTTGGGAGTAAGCAGGGTCAAGATCTTGTCTGCTTCCCCTAACCTGGATCCAGATACTACGATTGCTTCGTGATCGAATACGCGCATAGCGTACGAATGGTAATAGAACAACATACGACGACCGATTATCGTAAAGCACACGGAGGCAAACACGACATCGAGTCGAGCTTACACGGTCATCTTCAACCCTTCGTCCAATCGTTACAAAGCTAGTCGCCTCGCTGACCCTGTTCGCAAGGCAATAGACAGAGCATCCCTGGATGTCGTGTTCGCGCAGAGTCCCTCTGCTGAAGCGGTTGGCCATATAGCCCTTGAAGCCTGGCAGTCCGGGCGCATACCCGTGGCAATGGGCGGTGATGGAACCGTCAACATGGTCGCTAGGGGGCTCCTGGGGGGTGAAGGCGCCTCTTATACGAGGGAGAACGGATCCAGGCCGGCGATGGGAATCATCGCATGCGGGTCAGGGAACGACACGGCAGCCTCTCTGGGTCTACCTGTCAAAGACCCCGAGAGGTCTGTACGAGTTCTAGCGTCGGAAAAGGCCGAGGCGATCGATGTATTAGTGGCAGAGTGCGAGTCGGGAGAGATTGGCGTCTCCCTGTCGGTAGTAGCAGCAGGCTTCGACTCTGAGGTAACCGAGGCGGCGGAAAAGATCAAACTGATCAAGGGTCCACTGCGCTATACCGTAGCTGTCTTCACCACCCTGGTCCGCTCCGAGCCGGCTCTTTTTGAGATGGTGCTCGACGAAAATGAAGCCGAGCGGTTTACAGCGTGGCTGGTCGCAGTGGCGAATGGACCCCGCTATGGTGGGGGGATGCGGGTAGCGCCAGAAGCGTCCTTTACCGACGGTGTTGCCGATTTGTGCATAGTGGGCCCAATAAGCAGAAGGCACTTCATGCGGACATTTCCAAAAGTGTTCAAAGGTACGCACGTGGAGGATCCCCAGATACGTGTGGTACGTGCAAAAAGAGTCCGACTTTCAGCTTCTCGTCCTTTTGCCTGCTACGGAGACGGAGAGCGCATTGGCCCGCTTCCGGCTAAATTAGAAGTCAAACCTTTAGCAATAGAGATAGTGGGAGCCCGTGTCGCTTAGGAGGTTGGTGTTTCTAAATGACAGTTCTACAACATGATGAGCTTGAAGCAATTATGGCGGAACTTGAGGGGTGGGATGGCGACACCTCTTCAATCGAAAAGTCATTCCGATTCGACAAGTTCATGGATGGAATTGCTTTTGTCTCGCGCATTGCAGAAATAGCGGAAGAGAAAAACCATCATCCCGACATAGATATCCGATGGACAACGGTGAGAGTAGTTCTCTCTACTCATTCAGAGGGAGGCGTGACCGAAAAAGACATTGAGCTTGCCAAGGCAATTGATGCAGCAGCCCATACCCGCTAGAGCTCTGAAAATGAGCCTCTCATAGCCCCAACTTATCCAAGATCTTGGGATTTTTTTGCCAATTTTTTTCAACAACGACTCGCAAGTCCAAAAAGACTCTGCTTCCTAATAAAGCCTCTAATTCCAGGCGTGCTTCGGTCCCTGCCTTCTTCAGGGCCTCTCCCTTGGAACCTATGACTATGGCTTTCTGTGACTCTCTCTCCACTAAAATTTTTACAGAAATCTCTATTAGCTCCCGACTTCTACCATATTGTGTACCGGTCTGGTCGCTCTCTGTCTCTACCTCACCTGTCTTTTTTGCCTCGCGCACGTTTATATCCTCGACAATGACAGCGATCGAATAAGGTAACTCTTCTTTTGCGTTTCGAATGAGCTTTTCTCTGATAATCTCGGCAATTCTTCGATGCAACTCGTTGTCGTCACCAAGACCGAGCGATTCTTCGCCCGAGTACAGGTGGTCACCCTCGGGAAGAATCGAGGCTACTGTATCCAGGAGAGTTCTGATCCCAGAACCGGTCTTTGCAGATATGGGAACGAAATCTACAAAAGCCTTCCCTCCGGATGCTTCGCACTCTTCTGAAACCTCTCTCATCTTCTCGAGAGCCAGGGCGATCTCAGCTTTGCTAGCCACATCTACTTTGTTCACCGCACACACCGCTGGCACTTGTGTGGTGAGAATAGTGCGGGCAAGGTATAAATCTCCGCGTCCGACTCCAGCAGCCGCATCTACGAGCAAGATGCATGCATCCGAGTCTGCCACCCAACCCGATACGGCCTCGTTCAACCTCTTCCCAACGAGCGTCTTCGGCTTAGCGAAGCCAGGAAGATCCACCAGGGCAATTTGCGAATCCCCCAAATTGATTACGAATCTGACCGGATGTCTAGTGGTTTGAGGAACATTCGACACGATCGACAGTTTCTGGCCCGCAACCGTGTTCAACAGGGTTGACTTGCCGGTGTTTGGTCTTCCAGCAATTGCGACATAGCCAAAACGGGACATACTCAAGAGGCTTCGCTCTGGTCATTTTCCTCATCGTATCTAGTGATGCGCTTCGATACGCCCTTTATGAGGACGCTCATGATGCGCCGTTTGAGAATCCGCTCCGAGACAAACTCAAGCCCATCAAAGTGCACTGCCTCGCCCTCTTCTGGTAATCGTCCGAGTTGTTTCAAAATCAGTCCTCCTACGGTGTCGAATCCGTCAGCCTTGATCTCCAGACCTAGGGCATCGTTCAAGTCGTCAATCGAGATCCTACCTCGCACCCGCACTGTGTCTTCGTCCACTACTTCTATGTTGGGCTCTTCCACATCGAACTCATCGGCGATCTCTCCAACGATCTCCTCTAAAAGATCTTCCAATGTGACCAGCCCCGTGGTAGCCCCGTGCTCGTTCACCACTATCGCCATATGGAACTTGTCTTGCTGCATCTCGTGGAGCAGCTCGGCGACCCTTTTTTGTTCGGGCACAAAATGTGGTCGCCTGCAGATGTCTTTTGCCAGCAACTGTGAGTTGCCCTCGTGAATGCTCCTGAGGACATCCTTGGAGTAGACGATTCCGGTTATTGAATCAAGGTCTCTGTTGTACACCGGGATCCGCGAGTAGCCTTTTGAGACCACTACATCTCGCACTTCGGCGAGGGTCGCTGTGTCAGGAACTGCCACCATATCCAGGCGAGGAGTCATGACTTCTCTCACGATAGTTTCTCCAAACTCAAAGATCGAATGGATCATCCTCTTTTCTTCGGCTTCGACATCTGGAGCGGCCTTGTCGACGATGGTCCTTATCTCGAGTTCAGAGAAAGCGCCCTCTGGGGAGCCTTTACCCGGAAGTATCACGTTGGATAATCCAACCAGCACCCTGACAAGTGGATAAAGCAAAGCCGTCAACGCTGCGATAGCTGGTGCTACGACCAACGCGACTTTTTCGGGATGCTGGATCGCATAAGTCTTCGGCATAGATTCAGCGAAAACGAACAGTACGAGGGTGAGGGCGAAGGTTGCGACTGTGACATACGGCCTTCCAAAAAGCACCTCCACAGCCACTGCGGTGAGTGAGGCCGAAAAAAGCTGGATCAGCAAGGTAGTTAGCAGAATTACGTTCAGAAAGCGGGCTGGTTCTTCTAGCAGCTTTCTTACCCGGGCTGCCCATTTATTGCCCTCCTCTTCCATAGCCCGCATTCGGATGTAAGAAACCCTCGTCAAAGCCGTCTCCGACATTCCTAAGAATGCGTTGAGCACCAAAAGGGCGACGACCACGACCCAAGTGATAGTAGGAGAAAGCGAAATTGCGGCCTCCGCAGCCAGAAAACACGGCATTGATAAATCCGATGTCATTCCGTGCTCGCTTCAGAAATGCTTTCGCAAGCTACTTGAAATGAGCACAGCGAAATCGGCAGGTTGTTCATGTCCCCGCCCCCGATTCGGACGAAGCCTCTTCTAACTTTGAGTAGAAATTGTCAAGAAGAGCGTTTTGTAGCTCGTTCATGACTGCCTCTTCGTCTTTGGTGGCATGGTCGTACCCGAGCAAATGCAACAGACCGTGCACCACCACTAGGTCGATCTCACTCTGGAAGCTCTTTTGGTTCTCCTCTGCGTAGCGTCTGGTGACGGCGGGACAAATCACTACATCGCCCAATAGGACAGGTCCGTCTTCAGGCCAAAGCACTCGACCACCCGGAGCAGTCTCCACAGTTTCTTCTTCCACTTCCCCGTCGATCGGAAAAGCTAATACGTCTGTGGCTTCGTCGATTCCCAAAAACCGTTGCGACAATGACCTCATCGATGCTTCGTCTACGCAGATGACAGACACCTCCGTCGGCTCGGGAGCCTCCTGGCGAAGTAGTACCTCCTCGGCCAGCATACGGATGCGCTCAAGGTCGATTTCCTCGTCACTCTGCTCGTTTGCAACAAAGACTTCAACGGCGCGCACAAGCATTCCCCGCAAAATTCAGGCAGAGACCTCAGGATCGCCATTCAGGCGAGCCATGAATTTACCTTTCTCGGCTGCCTCGTAGCGGTCGTAGGCCTCGATGATTCTCTTGACTATCTCGTGTCGGACAACGTCTTTTCCGTCTAAATGGACGAAAGCAATGCCTGGGACCCCCGCCAACACCCCCTCTACATGAACCAACCCAGAGCGGTGACCTGCCGGCAGATCGATCTGGGTAACGTCGCCGTTTACTACCGCTTTAGAGCCGAAACCTATGCGTGTCAAGAACATCTTCATCTGTTCAGGAGAGGTGTTTTGTGCCTCGTCTAACAAAACAAAGCTGTCATTTAGAGTCCTTCCTCGCATATAAGCGAGCGGCGCGATCTCTATCGTTCCTCTGGAGATAAGTTTCTGGACCTCCCCTGGATCCATAATGTCGTATAGCGAGTCGTAGAGGGGCCGCAGGTATGGATCTACTTTCGCAAGAATGTCACCAGGAAGGTACCCAAGCTTCTCCCCCGCCTCGACCGCAGGTCTGGTCAGAATTATGCGACGAGTTTGGCCGTCTTGGAGGGCTTGCACGGCTGCCGCTACCGCCAAATAAGTCTTACCTGTACCCGCAGGTCCAATAGCGAAGACGACGGTGTTATCTCTTATCGCATCGACATACGCCTTTTGCCCGATGCTTTTGGGTCTGACCTGCCGCCCTCTTCCACTGAAAACCCTATCTCCAAAGACCTGGGATGCCTGCAGATCAGGGCGCTCTTTGACGAGCTGGATAGATTTTCCAACTTGATCTGGGTCTAGCGTGTGACCACCTCTCACGAGGTCGATGAGTTCTTCGAAGAGCGTCGAGACCCGCTCGGCTTCTTCGCGATTCCCTTTTATGGTGATCTCATTGCCGCGCACCGCCACGGCGACGTCGAAGGCGTCCTCGATCGTGCGGAGAAAACGGTCATGCTCGCCCAGAATAGCGAGCATTAGATGCTCTCCAGGAACGACAACTTTGACCTGTGTGTGAGCGGGTTCTTCCAATGGCACCCTGGCCGAGCAGGATTTACACAGTGGGAGCAGCGATAGTGTTCATAGGACGACGAAATCTCTCCAAGAAATTATAAGTGAGGATCCATGCTGAAAGCGTCGACGATTCATGGAATGAAAAAATCTCTTTTGACTAGTGTGCATCATCCGGGAGGCCAAGTCATGGGTCGGCCGCCGAGAAGATGGAAGTGAAGGTGGAACACCGTCTGCCCAGCGTTGCGACCGACGTTGGTGACAATGCGATACCCCGAGGCATCGATCCCCTCTTCTTTAGCCACCTTGTTGCATGCGTCAAAGATCTCGCTCAGCTCTTCGGCGTGCTCCGCCCCAAGCTCAGCTGCTGATCCCACGTGTCGCTTGGGAATCACCAAAACATGGGTGGGGGCTTGAGGGTTAATGTCACGAAATGCCAAAACGTGCTCTGACTCGTAAACCTTCTCGGAAGGCACCTCGCCAGAGACGATCTTGCAGAAAAGGCAGTCGATTGCCACGATGAGCCTCCCATTTTTGCCCGTTGTTACCGGCCGCGTTCCCCTCGTGATGGCAAGGCCGGAGTCGCAGCCATACCGTCCGCCCTTGCTGATCATACGCCATCTCTAAACTAGAGGCGCTGCAAAAGATAGCAACAAACTAGAGGCGTTCCAAAGAATCGCAACGACAATCATCGTGACAACTACTCGACAGCCATGACCGATAAAGCAGCGACGTTTTCTCACGCCTCCGACGGGATCACCGGCACCGGGCCAGCCTGTGGATGTGTGTACTCCAGAATGGCGAGTAGTCCCCATGCGGCGGTTAGATCGTCCGCATCTGACCCAGACGCCCCGGCCTCATTCCATGTTCCATCGGGCCTTTGATGTTCAATTAGGTACATTGCCCAGGCATCTTTTACGTAAGACCCACCTAATGCAAAAAAAATTCCCCCGACGGTCTCGACGAACTCCGCTCCAGGAGGAGCTTGGGAGGCGACGATTTCGTCGAGAAAAACACGGTATCGGACAAGCAGCTCGGTTGCGATCCCGCTCCAATCAGATTCTTGAAGGCAGCCGTTCGCCTTGAGGTATGCCAAGGCCACAAGAGAAGAGACGCGCCAATGCTTGAGACTTGCCTTGTCTTCTAGCAAAAAAGTACGGAACTCGGCAGGCGGCGGAGCCCAGTCGCAGTACAACCCCTGTAGCACCGCATACGTCGTGGGAATCGGCCTAAAAGACTCGATCGTCTGCGTGATCGATGGCTTCAGCGCCCTGGCAGGGACAGGGTCTACCATGCGGGCAAAAACTCCAACGGTTGCGAATTCTTTCGGGTCGGAGAGCTTTGCCAAGACAGTGTCGACCAGAGGGCGTGCCCAGTCTAGGTTGAATTTTCGCCTCGGGTAATCGAGAAGCAGAGCAGCACCCGGCAGAAGGTAATTTCCTCTAGATATCAAATAGGCTGTTGTTTTGGAGGAGGGATCGTCACCCGTAACAACCGGCCGCAGAGGAACTTGGGGTCGGCAGGACCAAAGGAGAATGGTCGCTACGACCACTACCCAAGTGAAAACTGCCTGCCCGCGACGTAGACTATTGGCCAAGACCTCTAACACTCTTCTTCTCTTGTAATTAGGGCAGCTCATCTTTGTACCAGAGGAGGACCGGCTGGCGGCCCCGGGGCCACGATCCATCCATCAGGCGATCTTTCCGGATCGCTGTGTTCGAGAGCGCCCCATAGAGCCAAAGTTGTCGCGTGCGTGGAACCCATCGGCTCGGATCGCGAATATGGGATAGATCCGTCCTCTAACTGCACCTGGGCCACTCTGTCGAGGATCGACTCAGGTACTGGTTCTTCGCTCATGAACTCGTAAAGGGCTAGCGCCTCGACGTATAAATCTCCTGGGAATGATTCGGTAGCAATTGTTTCTGACAACACTCGTAAGTGCTCGTTGTACAGGTCGGTGGTCGAAGTGCGATCGATGCATCCCTGCTCATATCCCCAGAGCAGAGCTAAAGCTGAGTGAGTACTTCTGTATCCCCCTTTGGGAGCTTCCGAGCGTAGGCCGTCAAGAAACGCTGGCTGTAAAGGGAATCGATCACAGTTGAGAGCAACAACCGGGTAGTAAACTATGGACCCTGCCGCCTCTAGCGTAGGAAGAGGCGCACTGCGGACCCTCTCGGGAAGCTCGGAGGCGGGCAGTACTAGTCTCACATACAACTTGTTAGGCCCTTCTTCATCGATTAGATTTTCCACGGCCCTTGAGGTAAAGCTACGCAGCGTATCGATGCCGAACCGCCGGCCCACAAAGTCAAGCACTAGAACATCTAGGGGCTCGCCAGCCAAATCCTTGGACATAAGAAAGGCATACGCGCGCACTGCTACCGGTCCGGCATTCGCTACCACAGTTGGCACCGGTTCCTTACTCGCCGGTGGAGAGTTGCCAGATGACAACCTTTGAACGACAATCGCTGAGATGAAAGACGCAGTGACGACCAAGATCGGGACAATGTAATGGAAGCGCCTGAGAGATTTGGCAGGTTTGGTATGTACTTTTGCTTTAGTCGAGCCTCTATCCATCTGCGCGCAGTATAGATCTGTTTGGCGACTAACCAGAACGCGTCAGCCTAGTTGAGGGTCGAAGACAACCTTAATAGAGGAAGAAGTTGCGTGATCCTTAGCCGTCGCTAGTGCGGCCCGGTACTCGGAGAGAGGAAACTCTGCGCTCACCACTATCTTGTAGGGCAACCTTCCGGCTGCCAGCATCTCCAGTGCAAGCTCGAGAGAAGAAGTAGTGTTTTCTACTGTCTCGCTCGAACGCCCCGCCCATGCACTGGGGTGAAACCCATGACAAAAAGACCCTTGAATTCTGATTTCCTTCAGCCAGACCGGTGTTAGGTCGATCTCTGTTTTTCCGGCCACACCCAAGAACAGCAGCGTCCCCTTAGGCGATGTGCACCGGAGCGCGGTATCGATTGCATCACGGGTTCCAGCTGCCTCAATTACATAGGGAAAGCCAACTGCAAGCATCGCGTCGTTCCCAGTCCTTACAAGGCGCGACTCGGCGAGTTGTGCCAGCTCCTCGATAAGCTCTGCCTGGGGCCGGAGACTGCCTGCATCGTCTCGCCCCAATACAACCAGGTTAGCTCCTAGAGCTTCGGCTGCCTCAGCTTGGTGACGATGACGAGCGAGGGCAACAACAAAGTTATCCGGGAACATATATCTCAGCGCTGCGATAGCGGCAAGACCGATGATTCCGCAGCCTACTACCAAGGCCTGGCCGTCTTCGGGTGGTGGAGAGCCAAGGATTCCATGCACAGCTACTGAAAGCGGTTCAGCAAGCGAAGTGGATTCGTCCGGCACCCCTTGGGGTACCTCGTAAGCCATCGACGAGTGAACCGCCACCATCTCGGCCCATCCTCCACCGAGCCCATTCGTATAACCCAAAGCGAAGCCCGGAGTTAGAGCCCGAGAAGACAAATTCTCACAGCAGGAAGGAGAACCGGAAGCACAGTAAGGGCAGGCCGGTGTGATCCCCCTTGCAGCACAACCTATGACGGGGTCCACCGCTATCCTCGTCCCTCGTTTGAACGGAAAGTCTGAACCTGGATCCTCTACCACAGCGCCAATCTCATGTCCCATGTCCATGGGAAAACCCACGAAATTGGCCATTAGGGGACTGACGGTTTTTCCCTTTAGTACCCCCAGATCGCTTCCACATATACCCCCACGAATCACCCTGCACAATGCCCACTCCGAGTTAGGAATAGGGGGATTGTCCGCCTCGACCAAGGAGATTGGAAAAGAAGGATCTTTGAAATCTAGTCGTAGAAGGCGCATCACCTGGTCCTTACACACATCTCCATGCCAAGCTACACTGGGCCTAGTAGTGAGTCCTTGATCTTCTTCATCCCAGATGCCTTCCTGGATACGAATCAGCGAGCTCGGCCCAGCAAATTCTTGCGGATATAACATAGCCCCATATGGTTACAACAGCGAACGCGCGTTTTGCGTCGACCCTTTTCGAGTAAGAAGCCCCAGATACCTAAAGGAGTGCTGCAGTGAGCGAGGAAGCAATGTCGTCTCATGCCGAAGCTGACCGGAAGTCGAAAAATCTTCCCGTCCTCCCGGCATTTGATGAGCTACCCCGGCTCGACGGGGTTCCATGCAGCTGGGAGGTTTGGGGACCAAACGACACCTATGGATCCCTCAACCTGTTGACAGCTGAAAAAGTACTACGAGCAGCCTCCTTGGTGCAGGAGGGAAAAGTCTTCCCGTTAAACTGGACTCTCAGCCTGCCCGACCCTCCGCTTTTCGCGAGGACAACTCTTCAGCACAAGGTGACGAAAACCCCGATATCCGCCGACGATCACATCGACGGGTTCAACACTCAATCTTCCAGCCAATGGGACGGGTTCTTACACATCCGTCACCCCTCCCATGGACACTATGGAGGCAGCGAGAGAGAAGGGCTCCTCGGAATCGACCGATGGGCGGAAAGAGGAATCGTTGGGCGCGCTGTACTGGCCGATGTGGCTAGATGGCGGCAACAACAAGGACGGCCACTAGAGCAGGGAAGTCCTGATGCCATAACAGTGGAAGACTTGGAGGCGACCTTGGAGGCTCAAGGATCTTCTCTCGAAGCGGGTGATATCTTGCTAGTACGGACAGGTTGGATCGAGTGGTACGAGTCGCTTTCGGCGCAAGAACGGGCTGAGCGTTCGAACATGGCAAACTTCGCATGCCCGGGGCTGGTGCCTGGCACCGGGACAGCGCGCTGGCTATGGGATCGGCACATTGCCGCGGTCGCCGCTGACAACCCTTCCTTGGAGATATGGCCCCCGGGAAGTACCTTGGAGGAACCTCAGAGATCTCGCTTCTGGAGCGACCCACAACTAATCCACGAAGGGTTCTTGCATACTATCCTTTTGCCGATGCTCGGCATCCCAATTGGAGAGATGTGGTATCTCGACAGCCTTGCGGAGGACTCTGCCAAAAACGGTCGGTTTGAAGCGATGCTGGTGTCTGCGCCCCTAAACCTTAGAGGGGGAATCGCTTCTCCCCCCAATGCTATAGCGATCAAATGAGACGGGCTTCAAAGTCGGCATAACTGCAAGACTAAGGTCGGAGGGGCCCGCGGTTGACTCCTTTTGAGATCCAAACAGCTGCGATTATGCTTGCTGCAATGCTCTCACACATCACCGAAAACACGACCAGGGCTACCATGCTAATCCCGTACAAATACCCCATCAAGGCGCTACCCAGAAACCACGAGATGCCAAAGACGGCTCCAAACAGGCCGTAGGCAGAACCGCGGAGTCGTTGCGGGGTGAGCGTTGCTACTCCGGAGCGCATTATCGACTCCTGCGCACCAAGCCCGATCCCCCAGAGCAAGACACCGGAGACGAACAGTCGGGAGTCGCGAGCGAATGCAGCTACAGCAAAAGGTGCCGACAACACCACTGCCAAGCAAAGAGCTTTCAACCCAATCTTGTCGAAAAGGCGCCCGAAACCAAGAGCCGAAGCTCCGTCTACAGCCATCGCGGCGGCAAAGACAAGCGGAATCGAGGCAGAAGAGACAACATTTTTCTGCTCGGCGTGGTATGCGATTAGCGCAAAGTCTGCAAGTCCGGCTGCAGAGAAAGCCGTGGCCAAGAGATAAACCCCAAAGGACCCACGGATTAGCGCACGCATGGGCACCGAAGCCTCGCCTGGAGCACGAAGATCGCGGGCTAGAGATTGGTCTTGAGCAAGAGAGGATCCTTTAGGAGCCTCCAACTCCTCTGTACTTCGACCACAGTCCTTACCGACTTCTACAGCCATCGCCATACTGTTGGCCGTATCTGCTTCACTGTCTTCTTCGCTGGCGGCGAGCTTTCGCGCTACACCCAAAGCAATCAGAGCTAGGGCTACAGGTATTGAGAGCCATAAAAATCCGGTTCGATACGACGCTCCAGATGCAAGAACTAAAGCAAGACCTAGCGGGCCTGCTACTGCACCGATCTGATCAAGAGCCTCGTGGACCCCAAATCCCCATCCCTCTCCAACAAGACGAGTTGCCTTTGAGAGCATCGCGTCTCTGGCAGGCGTTCTGAGCGCTTTCCCGAAACGCTCTGAAACTACAAGTCCCGCGAGCAACGCCCAAGAGCGGGCCAGCGCCATCGCCGGTATCGACAAGAGGTTCACAATGTAACCAGCGCCGGTCAACAGCCAATATCTACGCGTTCTGTCGGCGAGAGGGCCAAAGCCCGCTCGCGCCAGATATCCCAAAAGTTCGCCTCCCCCCACCACAACACCCACTACAACAGGTTTCGCCCCAAGGCGGGCCATGTATGCCCCCAATATGGATCTCGCCCCTTCATACGATGCATCAGCGAAAAGGCTTACCATCCCCATCGTGACGATGAACGACATCGCTGCTCGCTTGGGGTTTTTGGCAGTAGAGCCGGCCATTCGCTCAAGTATCAAGACACAAGAGCCGCGCCCATGGCGGTGAGTGCGAGAGATCCGCCGAGAGCAAGGTACGCAAGGATCCGGGATGCGTTCTTAGCTGACCTTGCAGAAGCTACACCGTGAGCCGCAGATATAGCTATTACCACGAAGAAAATCACAATCTTGGTAAGGATAATCGTGCGGTACAGGCTTGAGCTAGATCCGACGACGGTAAATCCCCGGTGTAGAAGAAGCGCCATGCCACTGAACAACTGAAGGGGAACGAGGATTGCTGCGATAAAAAAGCCTATCTGTCTGCCTGACCGATTGATAAGTTCCTCTGAGTCGGCGGGACCGAGCGTTCGCTGTGCGCCAGGTCGCACGAAGAATGTGAATGCCACGAGGCTGCCTACCCATATGCAGGCCCCTAGAACATGTGCGATTCTCACGATTGTCCACCATCCAGCCATGATTGGTCGGCCTTTCGAAGTCTGACTATAAGAATGGCTCCTAGCACCGTCTAAGTAGCCTCCTTAGACTCCCTGCCAAAAGATTCTTCTAATAGTCTCAAAGGAAAACGAGGGAACCAGCTCACAAGCCGAATCGGAACTTGTGTCCCGTCTCAATCTAGACGGGATCCTGGAAAGAATGAAATCGTGCAACGCGGGGTCTATATGAGGTTGGAAGACCGAGCCGGAATACAATCGTGCTCCCGGCCCGGTCAATCCTCCAAAATCTACTGCCCTAGCTCGATCACCCCCTAGGCCTAGGGAGTTAGGCTATAGCCCGAGGCAGCCTAAGAGAGCCATAGGTCAGCATCCAGAGTTTTCTGTGCCCTGGCCGTTCCAGGTCTGGGCCCTCCACCAGATGAACAGGAAACGAGCATCGGCATACCCATACATCGGCGGATTGGTGCTACTGAGCCAGTTGTAAATATCGACGTGTCCCCGAGCACCAAACAGGCCAATCACCCACGATCCAGTGAAATCGACTTGTAAAACATTCTGACTTCCCCAAGCGTGGATCCTGAAATCCAGCTCCCTACAGCCGAGAACCGGGATGTTGACTATGACATTCATCTGGCCCGTAGCGTCATAGCTCATGCTACCGGCAATTATGTCGACGGTAAGGGCGGTCCCCGACGTGGGACCAACATCAACCCAGGTAATTGTTTTATTGACGTTGTTGAGGGTGATGCGGTAACTAGTCGACCTGAGTTGAGAACCATTGAGCGTGGCGGCCCCCGAGCCAGAGAGCCATCCATTCCCCAGGGGGCCATTCACAGTTACGCTGCCCGATCCCGATACTGAAACGGTCCCACCGGAGACGCTGAAGTTAATAGATGTGTTGCTCAGCGTGATTCCGAAGTCTGTGTAGTTGAAACGCAAAGAGCTTGTCGAAGCACTTCCTGAGATCGTGGTCGACGAAACGTTGACGTTGAACGTAACTGTCCCGCTGATCGGCTTCCCCCACATCGTTCCCGATCCGGTGGTCACCGAAACCGAAAGCACATTCGTGGAGACGTTGTACGAGGCGCTTCCCGACAGCCCCACCGTTAGTCTGAACGGATCCCCCACATTCAGCGTCGACTCTATAGATGCGTTTACAGCCGAGGACGAAGCCGTGAAGTTGATGGTGGTGCCGTTAAGAGACGCCACACCGTAGCTGATGTTCCCTACGGTTATATTACCGGTGATGTTTCCAGATCCGGGCCAGGTG
The DNA here is from genome assembly GCA_040289475.1 of Acidimicrobiia bacterium. Taxonomy (NCBI): domain Bacteria; kingdom Bacillati; phylum Actinomycetota; class Acidimicrobiia; species Acidimicrobiia bacterium. Next base: position 59,652 of record PSLF01000012.1, read on the forward strand.
ACGGTGGCAGAGACCCCGCTTACGTTCCAAGAGCCCACCCTTCCGGATGCCTGCAGGGAAAGGGTAGCCACACCAGTAGAGGAGTTGTAGGTGAGGGTTCCAGATACGGTTCCAGAGACTAGCGTTCCTACCGTCAAAGAAGTGGGTCTCAAGCTGGCCTGAACCGAAGTGGAGCTGGCCGTGAAGTCAACTATTGCATTAGAGAGGGTGACCTGTCCGTTAGAGATCTGGCCTACGGTTATATTACCGGTGATGTTTCCAGATCCGGGCCAGGTGACGGTGGCAGAGACCCCGCTTACGTTCCAAGAGCCCACCCTTCCGGATGCCTGCAGGGAAAGGGTAGCCACACCAGTAGAGGAGTTGTAGGTGAGGTTTCCAGATACGGTTCCAGAGACTAGCGTTCCTACCGTCAAAGAAGTGGGTCTCAAGCTGGCCTGAACCGAAGTGGAGCTGGCCGTGAAGTCAACTATTGCATTAGAGAGGGTGACCTGTCCGTTAGAGATCTGGCCTACGGTTATAGAACCGGTGATGTTTCCAGATCCGGGCCAGTAGACGGTGGCAGAGACCCCGCTTACGTTCCAAGAGCCCACCCTTCCGGATGCCTGCAGGGAAAGGGTAGCCACACCAGTAGAGGAGTTGTAGGTGAGGTTTCCAGATACGGTTCCAGAGACTAGCGTTCCTACCGTCAAAGAAGTGGGTCTCAAGCTGGCCTGAACCGAAGTGGAGCTGGCCGTGAAGTCAACTATTGCATTAGAGAGGGTGACCTGTCCGTTAGAGATCTGGCCTACGGTTATATTACCGGTGATGTTTCCAGATCCGGGCCAGGTGACGGTGGCAGAGACCCCGCTTACGTTCCAA
>PSLF01000013.1 GCA_040289475.1 Acidimicrobiia bacterium
AACGTATCGAAGCCTTGCGTCCAGGGAAGCTACTGGTTCCAAGCTGAGGTTGACTGCCTTGTAACCTCCTGCGTCGTCCGTAACAGCAATGAAGTGCACCTGGATGCCCGGCCTTAGAATGTCGCCTGGAAGCCCAGGAGAATCAGCGAGCTTGAAGGGAAGTATACGGCCTTCTCTAAGGCTGTAAAGAATACCCTGAGCCCTGTCGGGCTCATAGACGAGGATCTCGCCGAGCCTTGGCTTAGGCTCTTTGGTTTTGGGGACGGGGGATGAAATAGCGCACTCCTTTCCTTCCACAGAATCAAGCGAGAGACAAAGCACTCTGGCCGGGTTGCACTGTCTGGGCAATGCTGATTGCGAGTAGCAAACTTTACTTGTCTCAACAGCCCATGGCAAAGGTCTTTACTAGACACCCTCACGCGCCACGACCTCTTTGGCTACCTGGTACCTATAATTCAAAGTAAAATCCGAACAAGTGATCAAAAAGCTTGCCGACCCGAGGGATCGGTTATGAGCGAGCCTCAAGTTTCAGTCGACGACATCGGTGCTGCGCTGGCGCAGATGATACACGGGGTCAGCGAGCCTGTTCTCGACTGGCTGGTGTGCAATGCCCCGGTTATCTTCGCTCTGGTAGATCCTGATGGAATCTTCCGAATGGTTAGGGGCAGGGCGTTGAACGACATCAATGTCCGGCCTGAAGCGATCGTCGGCACCCACGTATCAGATTTCTTTTCCGCAAAAACAGATGTCGCTCAGCACCTCAGTAAATGTATGGCAGGAGAACGGTCTTGCTTTCAGACCGGAATCTGTGGCCGGGTATTCGAGTTCTGCTGTGAACCGATCAAAGACGATTCAGGTGCGGTCGTAGCAGTAGCGGCTGTCGGCACGGACATCACCGACCGGGTCAAAGCTACAGAGGCATTAGCTGCTGAAGAAGAACTTTTGAAAGCGACTATCGAGGCTGTCGGTGACGCAGTTATAGCAACAGATTCCTCGATGAAAATCGTGCTCTTCAACGAAGCCGCCCAACGGCTTACTGGATGGGACAAGCAATCCGCGATCGGACGGCAGCTGGGCGAGGTCGTGGTGTTCGAGACAAATGAAGGATCTTCAGGTGAAATCGACGTAACCACGCTAGCATCCAGTTCGATCGAGCGCGAGATATCTATAGATGTAGGGACCTGTCTACGTCTGCGTCGCAAGGACGGCTCGACTACCGAAGTAGCTGCCCATTACGCACCTATCAAAGCGGGAGAGGGACGCGTCTTCGGTGCTGTCTTGAGTATGCGAGACACTACAGAGGAAAGGCGTCGTGACGAAGAGCGGATCCGCCTCGAAAAACTCGAGTCTTTGGCCCTCATGGCTAGCGGGATCTCTCACGATTTCAACAACATGCTGGCCGCAATTCTTGCAAACCTCGGTCTGGCAAAGGAAAAGGCTGCCTATGGATCTGTGCTGGAGTTTCTAGAAGAGGCCGAAACCGCGGCGCTACAAGCCAGAGAGCTAACTAACCGTTTGGCTTCTTTCGCTAGACCCGCTCCACACGAGCCAAAAGCCGTGGATCTAAAGTCGGTGATAAGCCAGGCCGTTGCATTCGCGCTCGCTGGTAAGAACATCGAGCATGTCGTTCACATCTCGGACGATCTTTGGCCTGTTCTCGGAGACGAGAACCAACTGGTACAGGCCTTCAATAACCTGCTCTTGAACGCAGAACAGGCGATGCCCGGAGGCGGATGCATTACGGTGCGGGCAGAAAACTTAGTCGTAACCGAGGGGGATCCGACAGCGGGTCCTTACCTAGGAGGCGGCCGCTTTGTCAAGGTAATCGTAGAGGATCAGGGTGTAGGAATTCCCCCGGAGAATCTCGAGAAGGTATTCGATCCGTACTTCACGACAAAGCCAGCCGGAACAGGCCTAGGGCTATCCACGACGTTTTCAATCGTCCGGCGTCACGGCGGGCATATGAGCATATCTTCGACGTTGGGACAAGGTACGGTTGCATTGGTATACCTGCCCGCGGCGGACATAGAGGTTGTGCGAGTAGGCAAGGGCGAGCAAAAGGTAGCAGCATCGATCGCCGACGCTTCCGAGAGGAGCCTGCGAGTGTTGGTTATGGACGACGAGGCTGGCGTACGAAAGGTTGCAAAGCTCGCGCTGGAAGAGGCGGGGTGGGACGTCGAGGTTGCAGAAGATGCAATCCATGCGATAGAGAAGTTCAGGGAAGCTTTGGAGCAAAGGAAGCCATACGACGTTGTAGTGCTTGACTCGGTTATGCGTACAGGACTCGACGGATCGGCGACCTTAGCGGAGCTAAGAAAGCTCGACAGAGAGGTAAAGGCAATTGCCTTTTCGGGATACGTCGACGACACGATCGCCGAAGACTTCAAGAAAAAGGGATTCTCGGATGTCGTGGCCAAGCCGTTCAATCTCGCACAGCTGAGATTGGCTGTGGCGAGAGCGGCTGGCGGGAAGTGAAGTTAACGTTCTGCTCGGCGCGTTGTTGCAGAATGGCTCGCCGGTGATTGCATCTTTTTGCTTTATTCCCACAGCTCAATGGGTAGTGAAAATCGCATGCCTACGAAACGTCCGCTCCTAATCTTTCACGGTTAGCTATCTTCAGAAGCCATGAGTGATTTTCTGGAGTTGTGTCAAGAAAAAGTGGTCGTCTTCGACGGCGCTATGGGGACTCAAATCCAGGCTCGAGACCTAACCGCTGACGACTACTGGGGGCAAGAGGGCTTCAACGAAATTCTCAACCTGTCTCGCCCCGACATCATCGCTGAGATTCACGCTTCTTACTACGACGCTGGGGCAGACGCGGTTGAGACCAATACATTTGGGGCTTTTTCGGTGGTGCTAGCCGAATATGACGCCCAGGACAAGGTTTACGAAATTAACTACAACGCAGCCCGGCTCGCAAAAGATGTCGCGGCGTCCTACAGCGACAGACCCCGTTTCGTTACCGGATCTGTTGGACCCGGAACGAAGCTTCCTAGCCTGGGGCAGACAACATTCAAATTTCTAGAGAGTGCTTATGCGGATCAGATGTCAGCTCTTATCGAAGGAGGAGTTGATGCTCTCCATATAGAGACATGCCAGGACATCCTCCAGACCAAGGCCGCTATTGCCGGGGCAGAAGAGGCATTCCGCAGAACTGGTCGGCGGGTGCCGGTGATAGTACAAGTAACGATCGAGACCTCGGGGACGATGCTCTTGGGTACCGAGATGGCAGCGGCCATCGTTGCGCTCGAGCCCTACGACATTGATTGTTTGGGTCTAAACTGCGCGACCGGCCCGCAAGAGATGGTTGAGCATGTGCGTACCCTGTCCCGCATGAGCCCGAAGATGATAAGCGTTCTACCCAACGCGGGATTGCCCGAGCTCTCGGAGGACGGTCCTCGCTACCCGCTTTCGCCAGAAGAATTTGTCTCTTATCACGTTATGTTCGTGGAGGAGCTCGGTGTGAATGCAGTAGGTGGCTGCTGTGGAACGACTCCCGAGTTCATAAGGCTTTTATCCGAGGCTGTGGGAGACAAAACTCCATCGAGTCGCCATCCAGTCTTAGAGCCGTCGCTGTCGAGCTTGTATTCGGCTACTCCGATTCGTCAAGAAACCTCATTTTTGATTGTCGGGGAGCGGGCAAATGCCAACGGATCCAAGAAATTTCGAGAGGCCATGCTCGCGGAAGATTGGGACAGCTGTGTATCTATAGCAGTAGATCAGGTAAAAGAAGGGGCCCATGTAATCGATGTGTGCGTGGATTACGTAGGGCGTGACGGCGCATCCGACATGAGCGAGCTAGCCTCGAGGTTGGCCACCCAATCCACTATTCCGATCGTATTAGACTCGACAGAACCAGCTGTCATAGAGGCAGGACTTGAAAAGCTAGGCGGAAGGTCAGTTATAAACTCCATAAATCTTGAAGATGGCGAGAATAAGCTTGCCAAGCTATGTCCTCTAGCCAAGAAATTCGGAGCTGCCTGTATTGCGCTGCTCATTGACGAGGAAGGCCAGGCCCGAACGATCGAGTGGAAGCTTCGGGTGGCACATCGAATATTCGAGTTGGCGACAGAAAAGTATGGTCTTCGACCCCAAGACCTCATCTTTGATGCGCTTACATTTCCTCTCACTTCTGGGCAGGAAGACCTCAGAAAGGATGGTCTTTACACCATCGAAGCAATTCGTCGAATCAAGGATGAGCTGCCTGGGGTATATACCATTCTCGGGATTTCCAACTGCTCGTTTGGATTGGATCCGGTGGCTCGTCCAGTTCTCAACTCGGTCTTTTTGCACGAGGCTGTCCAGGCGGGATTAGATGCGGCTATTGTTCACGCCGGAAAAATCCTTCCCTTGAGTCAAATTTCCGAGGAGCAGATTGAGGTTGCCAAGGACCTGATCTACGATCGTAGAAGAGATGGATACGACCCACTTCAAAAGTTCATGGCCTTGTTCGAGGGGCAACAAGAGGTAATTGAAAAGAAAGAGGACCTCAAATCTCTTCCCATTGAAGAAAGGCTAAAGCGTCGAATTATCGATGGAAATCGCCAGGGACTGGAGTCAGATTTAGACGAAGCTCTTCAGCGCTATGATCCGTTGCGAATTATCAACGAATTTCTTCTCGAGGGCATGAAAGTAGTGGGGGATCTATTCGGGGAAGGAAAGATGCAACTTCCTTTCGTTCTGCAGTCAGCCGAGTGTATGAAGCGCGCTGTGGCCTATCTAGAGCCTCATATGGAAAGGGTTGATGGACAAAGCAAAGGCAAGGTGGTATTGGCCACGGTAAAAGGCGATGTTCACGACATAGGCAAAAATTTGGTGGACATCATTCTTTCCAACAACGGTTACGAGACTGTCAACTTAGGAATCAAAGTTCCAGTCTCGGAGATGGTCAAGGCTATGAAGGAACATAATGCCGACGTTTTGGGAATGTCGGGGCTACTCGTAAAGTCTACTCAGGTCATGAAAGAGAATCTCGAAGAGTTGAATCGCCTGGGACTTACCGAGTGGCCTGTGATTCTGGGAGGCGCAGCCCTAACTCGCAGTTATGTAGAGGCGGACTTGCGAAAAGTTTATAAAGGTCGCCTCTTTTATGGAAAGGATGCTTTTGAGGGATTGCACACCGTCGAAAAGCTTATCGAAGGTAAACGCTCGGGCAATTTGCCGGAAGATTTTGGGAGGGTGCCCACGACCCGAGTCTCGACCCTTCGGGAGACTGTGCTAAAAGGAGAAGGAGGCCCCGAGACTAAAGAGCGCACAAGATCCGATGTCTCGACAACTGTGGACATTCCCACCCCACCACACTTGGGCTCCAGGATTGTGAAAGGACTTAGTCTTGACGAGATTGCTAATTATTTAAACCGCACGGCACTATTCAGGAACCAGTGGCAGTTCAGAAGGGGATCTAGGTCGGAGGAAGAGTACAAAAAACTCATCGAAGAAGTCGCAGAACCTGCTCTTCGATCCTGGCTCGATAGGGCCAAGAAAGAGAAGCTTCTCGTGCCACAGGTCGTATACGGCTACTGGCCTGCCAACTCAGAAGGGAACGAGCTAATCGTGTACGATCCGACCGCTCCAGGCAAGGAGCTGGTGCGGTTCGAGTTTCCTCGCCAGCCCTCCGAGCGGCGACTTTGTCTCGCCGATTTTTTCAGACCTGTAGTCTCCGGCGACCTCGACTATGTCGGGTTTTTTATAGCCACGATGGGGCCAAGGGCCACCGAAAAAGCCCACGAACTTTTCGAGTCGGGAGAGTTTCGCGACTACCTTTTCTTGCACGGTCTCTCGGTAGAAATGACGGAGGCTCTCGCGGAGTACTGGCACAAGCGTATGCGGGAGGAATGGGGGATAGCTGGAGAAGATTCTAGCGATTTAGCCGGTATCTTCAAGCAAGGATACAGGGGATCGAGGTACTCGTTTGGCTATCCAGCGTGTCCAAACCTGGAGGATCAGCATAAGCTATTCCAGCTGCTCGAGCCGGGGCGGATAGGCGTGGAGCTGTCGGAGGAGTACCAACTCCAGCCCGAGCAGTCGGTCTCCGCTGTAGTGGTGCACCATCCGGAGGCAAAGTACTTCATTATTAGATAGTGATTAGATAGTGCAGCCAGTTCCTAGGAGTAAACGAGATCCGTCGCCGGCTTGCCAATAGCTACGACTGTAGGTAGATATCACTTTCTTGGTGCTCTTCGGTAATCACTCCTCCGCCCAATACCTCGTCCCCGTCGTATGCGACTGCAATTTGGCCAGGGGCTGGTGCCCATACGGGCTGCTGGAATTCGACACGCACCTCGCTTTCGCCAGTAACGACGATCGACGCCTTGACGGCGGGAGCGTTGTACCTGATTTGGACTTCGGCCGAAATTCGAGATTTAGGCGGGCTGGCCGATATCCAGTTGAAATCGGTTACGGTGATCGTCTTCTCGTAAACGTCTTCTTTGGGCGCGACGACGGCTATTCTTTTATCTGGCAGAATCTTCTTTACGTACATACGCGATCCCCGCGAGACCCCCAAGCCTCTCCGTTGGCCAACTGTAAGGGTGGCCAGAACCGTTTGCCCTAGATCGTTTCCATGCTGGTCGACCAAGGTTAAGTACTTGGACTTTCCTGCTCTCTCCGATACGAACTCGCTAACGCTTCTGGATCCAACGAAGCAGATGTCCTGGCTCTCTGGCTTCGAGGCAGTCCTTAGCCCTAAACTAGCGGCTATAGAGCGAACCTCTGCCTTGGTCAGTTCGCCGATAGGCAATAGCAGCTTCGAGAGCGATTCCTGGTCGAGCATGTATAGGACATAGCTCTGATCTTTGAACTTGTCTTTTCCTCTTAGCAGCTGGTACCGATCTGCATTTGTGCCTGTGTCGTAGTCGGACTCTGCCCTTTGTTGGGAACACTTACCCTCAATACTTCGTCGGCTAGTGTGTCGCACCCGAGCATGGTGGCCGGTTGCCAGCAGGTCACATCCCAGGTGGGTAGCTTTTTCCAATAGCATTGAAAACTTGATGGCGCGATTGCACTCCACACAAGGATTGGGCGTAAGTCCCTTCGAATACGCTTCCACGAAGGGATCTACGACTGCGCGCGTGAAGGGATCAACAAAGTCGAACACGTAGTAGTCGATCCCGAGCTGTGAAGCTACCCGCCGGGCGTCGGCGGCATCAGCGGCCGTGCAGCATCCCGTTTCCGCAAACTCTCCAGCCCCTCCCCATAGCTTGAGAGTAACGCCAACTACTTCGTAGCCGGCTTGACTCAGCAGTGCTGCTGCGACAGACGAGTCGACACCACCGCTCATTGCGACCATCACACGCCTCATGTCGAGGTTGATTGCCTCCTCTTGTCCTGTTGCAGCTATCGGGCTACCTTAGCTCTGGGTATGGGAGCCTTTTGCATGGCAGGGGGCTCTTTACCGCTCAACAAGCTCGCAGCCTCCGCCAGGGCATCGGCGGCTGCCTTGACGTCCTCTAAAGTGCTAGTGTGTCCGAACGAAATGCGCAGGGTGCATCGTGCTAGTTCGGGAGCGAGGCCCATTGCCAAGAGAACGTGAGACGGCTGGGCTGTACCCGAGGTACAAGCAGATCCGGTTGAGGCGTACACACCTTTGCGGTCTAGCAAAACTAGGATGTCCTCGGCCAACACTCCCGGAAGCGTTACGTTCAAGATGTTGGGCAAGCGTTCTACTGTGGAGGCGTTTATCAATGCTTCAGGGTAGATGTCTAAGATTTGCGACTCTAAAAGATCCCTGAGGAAGGCAGCTTGGCGAAGGAAATCGGCGCGCCGAGCTGCTGCCAGCTGCGCAGCAACTCCGAATGCGGCTATCGCTGCTACATTTTGAGTGCCACCCCGCCTCCCTAGCTCTTGGCCACCGCCATGAGCGATTTTCTCGATTCGCACGCCATCCCTTAGCACGACAGCTCCCGCGCCCTGAGTCCCGCCGATCTTGTGGGCACTCAGACTCAAAGCATCGACTCCAAGATCTCCGAGGGCGATCTGCCGACTGCTGAAGGCTTGGCAGGCGTCAGAGTGAATTACGGCTCTGGGGGCTCGCTCACGGACGACCTCGGCTATGAGCGGGATGGGCTGTATTGCACCGGTTTCATTATTGGCCGTCATAATCGAGACCAATCCAGTGGACTCAGTTAGGCTGTTCGCCAGCTTTGCTACGTCGACTACGCCGTCTGGCCCGACAGGCGCGAGTTCTACTCGGAACCCCTGAGTACTGAGCCACTTGGCTGAGTCGAGCACAGCGTGGTGTTCGATCGAGGAAACGATGATGTGATCGAGTCCTTCGTCTCGCTTCGCAAAAGCGATCCCTTTGATTGCGAGATTGTCCGCTTCGGTCCCCCCGGAGGTAAAAATCACTCCGGATGGTGACGCTTTACACTCCGCAGATATGCGTTCTCTTGCCTCCTCAAGGAGTGAGGCGGCCGCCCTGGCTCGTCTATGCAAGCCCGATGGGTTGCCGGGAAAAGCCATTGTAAGTTCGGCTGCGACTGCTGCTGCTTGTTCGAAGGGAGGCGTTCCGGCGGCGTGATCCAGGTAGTGTTCTGATGCCATCACCCGCTGGGTCTCCCCGGAGCAAAAAAATTCCTCCCAACCACCAGATAGATCATGCCTCCAAGAACGGGCAGCGCGGTCGTAAGCGTTACCCACACTGCTTTGTTTGCAGATGCAAATCTGGAACTGTCTGCCAACGCCGTATCCACTATCGACCAGATCCAGAACCACACGCCGATCAAGGCCACGACTGCGCTGTATACGGTCTTGACCTCGGGGCTCATTTATCCTTTCGCACCTGGTCTAAAACTCCCTTCGTTTGGAATCGTTCCCCAAACACTTGCTTCGAACCGTTCGGGAGCTTCGATCATTGGGTACCATCCGGTCCCTTCGATTTCTACTATCTCCGACCTGTGCACTTCGTTTTTTATGATTCGGAGTGAGAACGCGCACTTGGAGCGAACGCGCTGCCCGACCACGACCCGGACTGGAACCGATACGTCGCTCAAGCGGGATGTCCACTCGCTCCAATTTGCCACATGGGTTCGCATTCTTATCCCAATGGTTTTCGTACCTGGTAAGGCGAGGTAATTTCGAAGGGACGAGTAACGCAGCGCCTCGTTCCGTCCGCGTGCCGCTCGGGCTATCCGCCAAAACCGCAATCTAGCGTCGAGGCTGATTCGCAGTCCTGAAAGATACTGCCCAATTCGAGTGTTGTTGGAGGCCAGTCTGGCCTGCTCGACGGTGCGAAAACTCGATGCGATGCCCCCCGCGGGGGATCTCCCTAAAAGTTCTGGATTCACCAGCACCAGGGTCGTTACCTTTTCGGGTCTGAGGAGTGCTAAGGCAACTGCGAGGCCAGAAGCATCTCGGTGCGCACAAATCCTGGCAGGCTCTTGTACAAGCTTGTCCAAGAACCTGACTCCGTATCTTACGTAGTCCACCGGGCGGTACTGTATCGAAGGCCTGTCCGACTCGCCAGAGCCCACGTGGTCGAACGCAACAACACGGCCGAGTTTTTCGGAATTCCTGAGCTGGAACGCGAACACGAGCGAGTTTTCTTGCAGGGCCGGTACCAGTACTGTAAGGGGTCCTGAACCGGCGGCTCGGTAAGCGATGTAAGTTCCCCCCAGAACTAAATGGCTTGCATCGCCGAAAGTAATTCGGGAGTGACTGGCTCGGTTAGGATTCATTGTGTCGATTCGAGACGGGCAATCATGCAAGTAATCCGGTATCAGGCCGGACGGAGGTAAGCGTTGTCATCGTATCAGAACCGATACTGGCGCCATCTCATGGTCTCCGCTGCGCTTCTCGAATCCGATAATCGGGTGCTTCTCGTTGAGAACCTGAGGCCGTGGAGAGGGAAGAGCGAGTGGACGGTACCAGCAGGCATCCTTGACCCAGACGAGACTCTCGTTGACACGGCCCAAAGAGAGGTGGAAGAAGAAACAGGTTTGAAGGTGACCGAGTGGGAAGGTCTGGCTTATGTGGTACACCGGATTTTCGTCCCAATCAAGCTTCAATTGGCCGTATATGTGTTCTCAGCTGCATCTTTCGAGGGAGAGTTGAGATTGGCGGATCCCGATGGCGTGGTTGTTGATGCGGTGTGGGCTAGTCGAGAGCAAATCCTGGAGTTGATGGACTCCAACGTGTTGTCCGATCCTCTGCTCGAGTGGCTTGAGGGGCCTAGAATTACCAGGTTCTACGAGTATAGAGAGACTACACCAGACGCCGGTGACCTCCTTCGGGCTCTCAGCTCGCGTTCTATGGATTGATTACGACATTACTCAGATTGGGTCCGGTGGGTTTCTGACCGGACGAGGAGTGCTGGCTCTGATACTCTTCGCCCGGCGATTATCGCCCAAATCCGGGCTCCCGAATCTTTTGGAGCAGGGTAGTGCGGCGCGGATGGACGAAGAATCTACCCCTAATACCTGCTTCGGCGCGGTCGTTTCTGCGGCCGCTAAGGGCGCTCGCGTCCTTAGCTGGATCGATCACAGCTCTTGTACAACGCGAGTCTCGCTCTCTCGCACAGGGATTTGCGGCTAACCTAGCATCCTCGCTCGGTGATCTCTTTGCCGGTGCCGTCCTTGGATCGATTACTGGCAGACTAGAGGCTCTACCGGGGCTGTTGATCCTCATCCCTCCTGCTATCGGAATGCGAGGAAACATCTTTGCCGCTATGGGATCTCGCCTCGGGACAGCACTTCACTTAGGAGCCTTCGAACCCGCATTGAGACGCGGGGCAGTTCTGGGTGACAACGTATCAGCTGCCACAGTGAATACTCTTGTCCTGAGCGTCGCAATGGCTCCTATGGCCAGGATTGCATGTGTGGCGTTTGGGGTAACCGCCATCTCCACTGTGGACTTTATGGTGATCAGCGTCGTGGGTGGAGTATTAGCATCAGCTGTACTCCTCGTTATAACCGTGTTTATAGCGATCGTGTCCGCCCGGAAAGGCTGGGATCTCGATTACGTATCCCCCCCGCTTGTAACGTTCATTGGCGACGTAGTCACGCTTCCGTCGCTAGTAGTAGCCTCGTACTTGGCTCGAATTCCCTATGTCACTCCGTTGGTGGCGACAGCTGTGCTTTTCAGTGCATGCGCAGTCGTGGCATGGGAGCTGTCGCATGGTAATGCTAGAGCGCGTCGAATAGTTAAAGAATCCATTCCTGTTTTGGTTTTGGCTGCCATCGTGGACATCGTTGCTGGCGTAACACTCGACAAAAGAGTCGAGACTTTCTTGGTTTTCCCGGCGTTTTTAGTTATGCTCCCAGCTTTTCTGGAAGATTCGGGATCCTTGGGCTCGATGCTGGCGGCGAGGCTGTCATCCCGTCTCCACGCCGGAATCATTTCACCGAGTCCATATCCCCTCGAAGCTCTCCCTGAATTCGCATTGCTTTTCATCTTGTCTATTCCTGTATACCTGATTCTCGGAGTCTCCTCATCCGTCGTATCGGCGGTCATCGGCGCAGAGAGCCCTGGAGTACTGGCAATGCTCGGGATCACCTTGGGCGCAGGATTATTGGCGACTATCTTTGCAGCGGTGGTCGCCTACTACGGAGCGATAGCCTCGTATCGCATAGGTCTGGACCCTGATAACCACGGCACCCCTTTGGTCACATCTAGCATGGATGTGGCGGCATCGGTTGCTCTCATTGTCGTCCTGGCCCTAGCGGGCTATGCACGGCTTTGATGACATACCGCCTATTCGGCCGCTTTCGACGCCGGGCTAGGCTGTTCTTCGCAAGGGTGGCACTCTACCTCCAGGGTGGAGTGGCGGATTCCAAACCGCTCGGCAAGCAGACTACTCAACCGGTTTCTTTCGTTTTGAGCTTCGTGAAGGCTCACATCTCCGGATAAAACCACATGTCCAGAGAGGGCGGGATTGTCACTCGAGAGGTTCCAGATGTGAACGTGGTGGACAGAGGTGACAGCCGGTTGACTGCGGATGAAATCTTCGACCTCCGTGACGTCGATATGCCGTGGTGCTCCCTCCAAGAGCACGTGTGTAACCTCCCATAGGATGCGGCCTGCTGCCAGACACATAACTAACGCAATGAGTAATGCGAGTGCCGCATCGAGCCTATAGATTCGCCATAGAGAGATTGCGACACCGGAGATGACAGTCACCGTTGAAAAGGCTACGTCAGCCAAGAGGTTTAGCGCGGCTGCCTTCATATTCAAATCAATCCGCCGACCACTCACTACTACCACGGCACTGCTGGCATTTACTACCACCCCGATAGCCGCGGTTACAGCAACGACTAGACCTGGAACTGGGGGTGGCTCGAAAAGGCGCCGAATCGCTTCTGCACCTATGAGTGCTGCAGCGCCAACCAAGAGAAGGGAATTGACCTGCGCACCGAGCACCTCTGTGCGCTGAAAGCCGTAGGTCAGCTTACGCGTAGGTGGTTTTGCTGAAAATTTTACGGCCAGGAGGGCAATCCCTAATGCGATCACGTCGGAGGTGTTGTGAGCGGCGTCCGAGACCAGGGCCAGTGATCTAGATGCAAAACCCACGGTTGCTTCTGCTGCAGCGAAGGCAGCGTTTATGGCGAGTGCGAGGACAAGAGCTCTGAGTTTTGCGTGGTCTAGTTCAGACTCGGAGGAGACGCTGGGTTTCATCCATCTCTCGACCGCCGTTCCACGAGCTTGGTGTCCACTCTCAAGACAGCAACAAGAAGGCCCCACAACCCTGCAGCGCTTACGCTTAGGAGACCGGCCAGGGAGAGAGCCCGGCCGGAAGCTACCCCAACCGCCTGCAGGGTCGCGTAAGCCACTACCATTAAGACGAGTGGCACAAAAAATAAGAGAGCCACTGTCCCTGCGATTACGGGAATGCGCACTGACCAGTCCCCTCCATCGGCTGTCGGAGATGCATGTGTTAGGTTACGATCTTGCATGCTCAGAGCCTCAAAGTAGAACGTCTCGATGAGGTCAGAATATGAAATCGCCGCGTGTTTTGCGGTGGCAAAAACAGAGTCAGCACCGGCATGCGCAGCTTAGGGAGGGAACAAACTTGAGAATTACGCATCCTGTAACCCTCCTCAACACAGCGCGCGCCTCGGCGACCTCCAATGACCATCGCTCGTCCCGGTTGAGCGATGTTTGCGAATGCTCGGCCAGAAGTGATCTAAGCGTAATAGTTCCAGCGTTCAATGAAGAAAAAACGTTACAGAAAACGCTTCCGAGCGCGATAGAGGTTGCTTCGTCTCACGGCAGCTGCGAGCTGATTGTAGTAGACGATGGCTCAACCGACGACACGCTGAGGGTGGCTGGCCGGATTTTAGAGAATTTTCCCCGAAGTGAGCTGATATGGCATCCCCACAACCGTGGAAAAGGAGCTGCGGTCAAAAGCGGGGTGACACGGGCCCGAGGCAAAACAATCGTATTCGTCGATGCAGATTTAGCCCCCGACCTTCGCACGGGCTTGGATCGGGCCATAAAAGAGCTAGAGTCGGCGGATGTGGCTATAGCATCAAGAGCTCTACCGGATTCGGAAGTCGTGGGCGCTACCGTGTCGAGACGAGCGCTGGGCCTTGGTTTCAGAACGCTCAGGAGAATGTTGTTTGATTTGGAGGTAGCGGACACGCAATGCGGACTAAAGGCCTTCAGAGCAGGTCCGGCCAAAGTACTGTTCCATTCGCTGAGATCTACAGGATTTGTTTTCGATGTAGAACTGTTGCTTACAGCCCGCTGGTTAGGTTTGGATGTCGCAGAGTTCCCTGTTAGGTGGGTTGCGTATGGAGCTTCTGCTGTCAATCCCATAGTTGACAGCGCAATGATGGCGGCTGGACTCTTAAGATTGCGTTTCCGGTCCCAAGTTCCTCCGCCGGTTCCTTGCGTGGAGTTCTTTGGACGTCAACTTGATTTCTCCCATAGATCGCGCTTAGTGAAGGTCCTACGCCACGGGGATCTTGTGGTTCATAGGGAAGACCGCATCGCAATTTTGCTCTTTTGTTCCCCTCTGGAGGCGGCAAGGGCTGTGGCAGGCAGGATCCCACACTTGTTCGACCTTGAGGATGCGTTAGTTTCATCCATTCCGGGTGACGAGGCTCTCCGCCTCGCCCGAGAGGCATTCAATTCGGTGCGGGACGACGTCCAGTTTGTTTTCGCATGATCGGAAAATCGAGGTCTTTACCACGACGGAGCCTTCGGCGGTCGCTCCGGCTTTTTTGCGGCTTTTTGGCCGAGCGGAGCGACCCCGAAACCTTCTATACAGCTTTGGCAGAGGACACTTGCGAAATTCTCTCAGCCTTCGTGGACTTTTCAAGGAGTTCGGTCCTGGACATCGGAGGCGGGCCCGGCTACTTCGCAGAAGCCGCATCGAAACGGGGGGCGAGGACGATTACAGTTGACTGCTCGGTCCAAGAGCTCTCGCTCCATGGTCGACAGCCTAATTTGGCGGTGTTGGGAGACGGCATTGCGCTTCCTATAAAGGATGATAGTTTCGACCTGGTCCACACTTCGAACGTATTGGAGCATGTGCCGTCAGTCTCTGACTTCTTGGACGAGACGATCCGTGTGACCAAAAGCTCTGGAATCATCTTCGTTTCTTTTACAGTGTGGCTTTCTCTTTGGGGTGGGCACGAAACATCGCCGTGGCATCTTCTGGGAGGTGAGAGAGCAGCCAGACGTTATCACCGAAAACACGGGAAACCTCCCAAGAACCGTTTTCAAGAGAGTTTGTTTCCTGTGTACATTTCGGATTTCGAGAGACTCGTAAAGAACCGGCCTAACGTCTCGATACTGGAGTCCTTTCCCCGCTACTACCCGCACTGGGCGTCATTCCTGGCTCGACTACCACTTATGCGAGAGTTCGCCACTTGGAACTACGCAGCGATTCTCTCGAAGGCATAAAGGGCAAGGTCGCCTTTTGGCTTGGCGCTGTTGCCTTCTCGGCATCGTCTTTTGTTGCGCTATCGATCACTTCCAGATTCGTGCCTGAGGGGACGGTTGCGGGAATCTCGGCCATCTTGGCCCTGTCTCTGGTTGTTGCAGTGGTGCCTGGCTATGTACAGATTGACCGAGCGGCAAGAGCCTCTGATGTCCGCTCGGCAACAGCGAGCTTGTCGGTGGAGCCGTCTTCTTTTGAGATCGGATACGCGGCACTGGCATTGTTCATCGCTGCGCTTGCCTCTGTGGTAACAGCTCGGATCCTCAACCTCGACTATGTGGGCACTTTTGCGGTGGCACTTCAGTTTTTCCCGGCCCTAAAGCTCTCCTCATATAGGGGATTGCTCATGGGATCGGAGAGTTTCGGAGCGCTTGGCATGTCCTACGCCACGGAAGCAACGGTCAGGTTAGCTGTGTCGCCAGCGCTTGGCATCCCGTTGAAAGAGGGCGGTTTTGGGGCAGGACTCCTGTTAGGCACCTTGGTATCTCTCGTTGTCACGAAGCATCTTTGTACCCGAAGCGGAAATTTTGAGACAGCGGCAAGCGAACCTGACTCGAGAGGAAACAGCCGCCGTTCGGGGGCGATTCCGTCTCTCGCCGCTGGCTCAGTTGCCATTGCTAGCGCACTTGTTCTTGCTAATGCCGATCTGCTGACCATTTCGGCCAGGCTCTCGCCACACGAGGCTGACAGGTTTGCCGCAGCTTCCATTCCCGCCAAGGGAGTTTTTTTGGCTCTGTTCGTAGGAGGATGGATGTTCTTTGGAAGAGTGCGGCGAAGCGGCGATGCATCAGAAGCTGTGCGACTGGGTGTTATAACGGCTGGTTGCGGGGTTGTTCTGAGCGCATGCGCTGTAGCAGCCTCTCCGCTTGCCTTTTTCGCTCTTTCCAAGCCCCGCGAATCTATCTGGCTCGTCGCTGTGGTGTGTATGGCTATGGCATTGGCATCTGGGACGTGGACCCTTACCAACCTTTCGCTTTCGCTAAATGGCGCTTATACATGGGCCCCTCCACTTTTTGGGATCGGGATCTGGGCATTGGCCAGTTCGTCAGCGCACACGTCGGTTGATCTCGCAGTCTCGCTGTTGGCAGCTAACTACGTAGCGTTCGTTTTGGCGAGTATATATACCTCCCGTCTCCGAACAACATCGCGGCCGCACTTTGAGCATTGTTCAAAGAAAAAGCGGATGGGAGTTGCAAAAAAAATCCGCTCTGTAGCGAGCCAATTTGCCAAAAGAGTTGGCATGGATCCTCTCTTGGGGTATGTCTCGCTCGTTGCCATCGCTGGTGTGTGTTTCGCTCAGCAGCCGGGCAAGATCGTCTCTGACACGAAAATCGATATGGCCATCGACCCACTCTTTTTCCTCCGAAGGGCTTATGACATGTGGGAGCCCCTCGGTTACTTCGGGCACGTTCAGAACCAGTCGTATGGCTACTTGTTCCCAATGGGTCCTTACTTTGTGGCCGCTAAGTACTTTTCGCTTCCAATGTGGATTGCACAGCGCGTTTGGATCTTCGGGGTGGCGGCCACGGCGTTCACCGGTGTTTGCTTTCTAGCAGCTCGTCTCGGAATCGGGACACCTCGCACCCGCATTGCAGCAGCGGGTTTTTATGTAACAGCCCCAATTTATGCCTCCCTCGTGGCCTTTACATCTGCTGCCGTCCTTCCCGGCTCATTACTCCCATGGATGATTGGAGCTTTGGTGCCGAGAGATCGCCGTTGGACACCCCTGGTCGGAGCTTTGCGCTCATCCGCTGCTTACGCTTTGGCAGGGGCTGTTAACGCCGCGGCGACTCTTGCCGTTTTACCGGCTGTAGCGGTGTATTTGATCACGACCAAGCTCTCGGCATATCGCGCAGGGCACAACCGCTCCCGCCCACTCTCTAGCCCCAAGCTGCAATTGATAGCTGCCACAGCGGTCTTATATGCCCTCGCTTCGGTCTGGTGGTCGATTCCTTTGATCCTTTTGAGGACGTATGGATTCAATTTTCTCCAGTACACGGAGTCCGCCGTGGCGGCTGCTTCGACTCAGTCTCTATTCGAGTCAATGCGTGGGAGTGGGTACTGGCTAGCGTACTTGAATCTTCGCCGACCGTGGCTTCCAGGTGGATGGGAGTACGTCTCCTCCCCTGTTCTGGTAGTCGCCAGCGGTACTGCGGTAGCCGTTGGCCTCGCAGGTTTGGCTTTTCTAGGAGCGAGGAAGCGGTTGTTTCCCGCTGTTTTGTTTTTGCTAGGCGTGGCTGCGAGTGCCGGACCCTACTGGTTCTCCGGCGCAGGCATTTTTCACAAGGCGATTCTCGCGATGTTGGGAGGACCTCTGGGGGCATTACGAAACGTCTCAAAGTTCGAGTTCCTGGTTACTCTCCCGCTCTCGCTAGGGTTGGCGCACTTTGCCCCTGCTCTCAGGGTGTTGTCCATTGGACACTCATCCGGCCAAAAGCGGGTTCTTGCAGCCTTATCGATGGTGGCCGTGGGGGTCAGCATTTTGATGATGACTATCCCTGCGATACGGGGACAGCTGGCGACCCGGGGCGGGTTCGAGGCAGTGCCTCAGTACTGGCTAGACGCCGCCAGATGGCTAAACGATCACTCGGGGCATGATCGGGTGGCGGTGATTCCGGGTGCTCCGTTTGGGGAGTACCAGTGGGGGAGACCGTTAGATGAAGTACTACAGCCGCTCTCTCATGTGCCTTGGGCGGTCCGTAGTTTGATTCCTCTCGGAGGAACTGGAAGTACGAGGCTGTTGGACGCAGTGGAAAACCATCTCCTAGGCCAGGTACCCTCGCCGGGACTGGCTCCTGCTCTTACTTCTGCTGGGATAAGGTATTTGGTCGTCAGGAACGATCTCGACTGGCGTGCCTCGGGAGCACCGAGGCCATTGCAGGTCAAGAAAACCTTGGAGGCTTCTGGCGGATTCGTAGAGGTTGCAGCGTTTGGAATTCCCGAGAAGAAAGATCCCTCTTCCGCCCCGCAGAGCGAGTCTACAGCTGTCGATGTCGTCGAAGACCTCGGCGTCAGCCAAGAGGAGGCGAACCTTCCCAAGGTCGTTGTCTACGAGGTTTCAGGAAGTGAGCGGCCGGTCTCGCCTGTCGGCACGGTAGAAATTAGCGACATAGCGATTGTCTCGGGCGGACCGGAGAGCCGCATAACTCTGGACGAAACCAAACAGCTTCAAGGCACCCCCTTTGTGCTTGCATCCGACGAAAAGACGCTGTTGGCTCTCGAAGACGTCGCAGGCCACATCTCGCACGCGGTGCGCACCGACGATTTGCGGAGACGGGACCACGATTATGGTTTGGTTCACTACAACTACTCCTACACCCTGGGGCCTAGCGAGAGACCCACGGGGATGGGAGCTCAGTCGGGCCTGAATGAAGTCGCCGAGGGGGTATCGCGGGGAGGCGAGACCCCCCGCGAGATTTTGCCGCCTACGTCCGACACACATAAGACCACCCGTCATTTCGAAGGAGCGGCCTCGATTACGGCGTCTTCCTACAGTTCGTGGCTCGTTCAATTGCCGGAGCTGCGTCCTTATGCTGCGTTTGACGGGGACCCTAGAACTGCGTGGGTCACCGGTGCTCCGGGTCGCTCCAAAGGCGAGTGGATACAAATCGAATTTGATGAGCCTAAATCATTGCAAGGCATCACAATAACGCCACTTCTCGATGGCCCCTTCAGGCCAGCGATCAGGGCTGTCAAGGTAGAGACCGACTCGGGCTCATCCGTATCCCGTCTAGAACCTTCCGAAGTTGCCCAGCCTGTACAGGTACCGCCGGGTTCGACGCGCCGGCTCCGAATTCTGCTATGGGATGTGGAGGGAGAGGAAAATGTGGGCTTGTCGGGCGCAGGGATACGAGAGATTCACATTCCAGGAGTGTCGGTGCAGGAGGTTCTAGATGTCCCTTCGGATTCTGCTGCGGGGCTCGAATACGTCGTGCTCTCTCGATCTCGTCTGCACCCGTCTTTGATCGGTCGATCTGATGAAGAGCCCATCTTGAGGCGCTCGTTCTCTATGAGCTCAGAGGGCACCTACACTATCGAAGGATTGGTTGTTCCCCTTCCCGGTGACGAGCTCGACAAACTGATTGCGGTAAGAGGACCGGTGAACATCTCCGCTAGTTCTACCATGAACGGACTTCCCGAGTTCAGGGCCTCCAACCTTCTAGATGGAGACACCGCTACTATTTGGGCGGCCTCACTACCTACAGTTTTGCCCAATCCGCTCGGTTTGTGGGAGGGTCCTAAGGCTTACACTGGTGCTCAAACTAAGCCACCAACCTACGAGGGGATTCAGGGAAGGCGCGATCCCTCGCCTAGTCTGGTTCTAGATTTCGGTCACCCTATCACCCTCGGAGAGCTTCGAGTTGTGACTACTACTGCAGGTCCCGTGTCGCCGCCTCGTAGCCTCCGCATTGTCGGCGAGCACGACGTAGTAGAGGGCGATCTTGTATCGGACGGGTGGGTAAGGTTCCCTCCTCTAACCACTCGAATTCTGCGGATCGAGTTTCCCTCTATACGGGTAAGGATGTCGGTCGACTCCATGACTGGAATCGCGACTCCACTTCCTGTGGGGTTTTCAGATCTCCAAATTCCGGCTCTCGGAGACGTCAAGTACTCAGTGCCGCTTCCTTCGGAGGAGTTTGTGCTCCCATGCGGATTGGGGCCGCCGGTGGTTGTCGATGGAGAGCTCTTCGACACCGAAGTTCACGGAAAGATCTCAGATCTCATCTTTATGCGCCCCTTTTCCTTTCGTGCCTGCCGCTCCTGGGTCGTACAGGATAATGGTCGCTCACACCGTATCGAGGAGACCGAAGGCTCAAGACCGTTCGCTCTCTCTCAGGTTAGAGTTGTTCGCATCGACCGAGAACCCCCCGATCAATGGAGCAAAAGGCGAGATTTCCATGAGGTCTCGGCCAAGGCCGAGCTTCTTTCGCGGCGCGAGGTATCTGTCGAGGAGTGGGGGCCCCGGAAACGGCGATTGTGGATCGAACCGGGGCCAGAGAGAATCTTGTATATCAACGAGAACGCAAACATCGGATGGAAAGCCAATCTGGGCAGTTTTGAGCTGAAGCAGGTGACGCTGGACGGATGGAAGCAGGGGTTTTTGCTTCCGGAAGGGGTTGGGGGAGAGGTGCAGCTCATATATAAACCAGGACGACTCCACAGCCTTTCACTAATCATTGGCCTTTCGCTAGTGGCGCTTGTGATAACTGCAGCGATCTTGATCGGCGCGTTCTTGTACACTAATCGCTGGCAGGTCGAGGGGTCTCGACTGTATGCCTATGGACAGATGAGAGCTAGCGCCAGCAATCTGTGGATGATGGTCGGAGTGGGTGGCGTGTGTCTCGTTGCCGCGGCAGTTAGCGCTCCTCTCGTTCCTATTGCGCTCGTTATAGCCGCAGGAGTTTGGGCACGACGCCGTCTGCTTTCGTACTTGAGATTGGGTATAAGTTGTGCTGTCATTTCCGCCATTGCCTTCGCCGCAGCGACCACTTGTGCTGCACTGGGGGTTCCAGCCACTCCCGCCCAAACCAAAGGACCATTTGGGATTTGGGCACAGCTAGCGGCAGGGGTGGCGATGATCTTTGCGCTGCTTCCGGCTGCATGTTTGGCTTTGCCCTGGCGGACACCGAGGTTACTTCTCGACGGTGTCCCTGATCGATTGCGTCAAACAAAATGAACCCGTTACGAATCGAGAGAGCTGCTGCGCGGACGATTGTCATCTTTCTTGCAATAGAGGCTACTGCATCCCCTGCAGCGGCTCACGCCTTTGGCTCATCGAGGACACCCGCTTGGGGGATTGCAGTGGTTTTGGGAGGCCTCGTTTCATCACTAGCCGGCATTGGTCTATCGGCGAGAGGGCGCAGAAAGCTGGGCTTGGGAGCATTCGCGGCAGGCGCCGCACTTCTTAGCGTCGCTATGACCGGTTTCTCGCTCGACACCGGCTCTTGGACGTCTCCGGCTCAGGTAAAGATCGTAGAGCCGATGTGGGGATCCAAAGTCAATAGCCCGGTGAAACTTCGCGTAAATCTGGTCAACGGGACACTCGTTCCTCTCGACAGAAGCTCGGGCCCGCCCACAGAAGGCCACCTCCATGTCTACGCAAACGGGAGGGCAGTAGGAATGTTCGTTGACTTGGAAGAGGATCTTCAGCTCCCGCCTGGGCGTTACGTGCTGCAAGTAGAGTTCGTGGGTGCCGATCATCACTCATTCTCGCCCCCTGTAGCAGACACCGTCGAAATCGAAGTGCTTCCTAACAAGGCTCAGGACGAGAGATAGCATGTGTGGGATCGACCGACGTTCTTTGTTTCCACTTAGGTAAGGGAGTATCTTTGCATGTGCCGAGGCCCATCCGAGAGTCATCGAAAGTACCTTAGACTGTGCGTGGGGATCTGGGGATTTGCGACAGGCTTTTTGTTTCTAGCAGCACTGCTATTTTTCAACACGCCGGACGCGTTGGCTCACAGGGGTGGGAAAGCTATCCCCAAGATTCAAATTCAGTCGGTTCCAGTCGATCCCCAAGGTGGGCTAACCCACGAGATCACGGTGACGATTGTCGATGCAGACAGCGGCGCGCCGGTTTCGGGAGCCAACGTCACAGTTGAGGCCGAAATGACGGTGCCGCACGAGATGAAGACGCTTCCTTTGTTGCTATCGGAGCGCGACTCTTTGGGGGTTTACATTGGTACTCTGAGATACCCGATGCCTGCTGAGTGGACATTGCGGGCTATCGTCGAAGGCGAGAAAGTTCAGCAAGCCACTGCCGAGACACTAGTCTCTGTTAAGCTGACCTCAAAAGCAACGCCATCCTCTTCTACAGAACAACGGGAGACATCTCCTGGTTCTGGAAGAGCATCTGTCGTAGTTAGAGGAAGCTTATCCACCTCCGACGCACGTCCTGTGTCGCTGCTGGTACTTCACTCGATCTTCGCCATAGCGTGGGCAGCATCTACTCTATTGCTTGCTTTAGGGGCCGGCCGTGCGACCTCACAGTGGTTCTCCCCACAGGCTCGCCGCAGAATACTAGAAAGAGGTAGTGCTGTTCGCAAAACAGCGTTCGCAGCCGGGGTTCTTTTGGTGATGACGGGTGTCGCCAATGGGTTTTACGCCGCGCCGTTTAGGCTCTCACCCACCCCGTCTAGCATCCGGGAAGGTATGGGGTATCCGTTCGGCTCCCTCTATCTACTCATCCTGGCCGGGAAAATAATTGTGCTGGCGGCATTGGTTCGCTTGAATTGGATTCCGGCGCTTCCCAAAGGCGAATCCTCCGAATTTTCCAGGCTACACTCCGCGGCCAGAGTAGCCCTCGCGGCCGATTTAGTGCTGTTTCCGCTCCTACTGGTGTTAATAACTCTGCTAAGGTACGTACACGTACTTGTGCACGTATCCCTGGCGGTGCAGTGATGGAATGGCCGACACCGTGTTGTCCTCGGCTGACGAGGGTAATTCTGACCCCTACGTATCGACTCATTCGCAGCGTCGCAAGCTCGCTCTACTCGGCGCGCTGGTTGCGGCGGGATATCTAGTACCCACGGTAATCGCTGGCCCTTCTTTGGCCGGAAGGGTCGTCGACTCATCGATAATGGCTGCTACCGCGGCGCTCTCTTTCGTTCTCGCCACCAAGGCATCGTTTCGCGCTCACCAGGCAGTTCGGATGCTTTGGATGTCGTTTGCTGTGGGGGTAGGGTTCTATGCGGTGGTGTTCGGACTCCAAGCAGCTAGGTTTGGCGGCTGCGAGTGGTGTACGACGGCAGCTGCTGGGATTGGGGTGGCTGCGTGGATGTCGTTAAGCCTAGTTCTGTGGGGAGCGCTGCGCCTCGCGTACAGGGAAGCCGATTGTAGGCTGTGGACAATCGAGGTGCTCGACGCAGCTGTAGTGTTCATCAGTGCCGCGGCGTTGCTGGGTCTTCTCGTCGAGTTCGGAAAGGTATTGGTTCCTCGTCCCGTGGCCAGTGTGGAGTTTGTCGAGTTCGTGGGCATTCTTCTTTTAATCGTGGGAGCAATGTTCAATCTCAGATCAGTTTCGGTAGATCTGAAGGGCTACAAGACTCTGCAAGGACTTTTTCTTTTAGGGGTAGTGTGCTGGGTCTTGGCGCGAAGCTGGAATGCTTTAGCAGCGGAAGGGGTTCGTTGGCTCGTCTTTGCAGCGTCAAGGGCCACAGTGGTTTTTTGTGCCATTCTTATCCCTTCTTATGCTGTAGCGCCGGGAGCGAAGCTCGAGATTCTGAACGTTCGCCGCCCCGAAGATCGGCCCATTACCGATGTTAGCCTAGCTGTTGGCTCCCTAGCCCTAGCCGCGGTGGTTATTCATTTTTCTGCTGGTTCCGAAAGCTTGCTTTTCAATGCTTTCTTACCTGTTTTGGCCTTCGTGTCTCTTTTGCTAGTTGTGCGCTTGGCTCTGAGCTCGGAGCACCACCGCCGCCTTGAAGATCTGATAAGAGAGTCGAGTACGCGTTTTGAGGAGCTAGTAGAAGGCGCACAGCAGGGAATTCTCGAGGTGGCAGCCGACGGCACCGTCGGCTACTGCAACGAAGCGACCGCTCGAATTCTCGGGGTTTCTCGCTCGGAGTTGATGGGCCGCAGCCTCTCGGGGATCGTCAAGGTGATTGACACTTACCCTAGGTCGGAAGAGGATGTTCTCGTTTCCCCTTTGGCAAAAGAATCGAAGGTAGCTCTAGGTTCCCGTTTAGCGAGAGGCGGCAGGGCTGTTGGGCAAGTGATGCGCTCGGACGGGCTTCGGCGCTATGTAGAACTAGCTCCCTCTAGCGGGATGGTGTGGCCCCTTAGGGTCCTGTTGCGAGACATAACATTCGAAGTCGAACAGCGTTTGCGCGTCCAACGACTTATAAGAGACTTGCGTAATAAGGATATGGAGCGATCCGCTCTCATGCGAGACATGCTCGAGACAGCTGAGTCCGAGCGGTATTTGTTAGGATCCCAGCTCCACGACGGTCCAGTCCAGCACCTGACTCTGCTGGCCCTAAAGACTGACCTTCTCCGCAAGAAGGCGGCGCGCGGAGCTTACGACGAAGTTGTCTCGGAGATCTGTCGGATAGGGCCCGAAATAAAGTCACAAGCCAAATATCTCGTCGACCTTTCGAATGCCTTAAGCCCGGTTGTACGGCCAGATGTCCATCTCGAGCTCGCTCTCGAAGG
Organism: Acidimicrobiia bacterium; assembly: GCA_040289475.1. NCBI lineage: Bacteria > Bacillati > Actinomycetota > Acidimicrobiia > Acidimicrobiia bacterium. Next base: position 24,035 of record PSLF01000013.1, read on the forward strand.
AATGATGCACAGTATTTTCGAGTCTCCCCCTGGATACGAGCCCACGCGCTGGAAGCTCTCCACTGTAGAAGGGGTGTCTTCCAGTCTCACTCCTTCAGTCAAGATTGCGTTGTACCGCTGTATTCAAGCGATCGCTCTCGATGGAAGAATCGCTGGGGCCCGCCGTGCCCATTTCGAGCTTGGAATTGAAGGCGGTGCAGTAAAAGCAAAGGTTGTGACGGATGCGCCGCTCGACTCTGCGCGTCCTCGGGGAGTAGCCAGGGCTAAGGTCTGGGTGTCCCGAATGGGTGGTACTTTTTCCGAAGGCCGAAATGGCGGGCTGTACGAGGCGGAGATCCGGATCCCCTCGACCAAGGAGTAGTTGATGAGACGTCCAATGTAGAGGCAGACAGAGGGCGCTGTTGGTAAGCACAAGGGAGCGTTTCGAGCATGAGTAGCGTAGATGCCCTATTAGCCGGCGAGGTGGTCGGCAAGGAGCCCTCATCGTCTGCTGGGGCGCGTCTGATTTGGAGATCAGTAAAAGCAAGGCGAAGGCTGCTAGTTCCAGGCATATTGGTGGCGGGATGCTACACGGGATTTCGCGTGGCCGTTCCCCTCCTCCTTAGGACTTTGGTGAATGTCGCTTCTTCTGGTGGCTCCCGCCTTCTTGTGCGTACAACCCTGCTTGCTGGCGCAGTTCTTGCAGCAGGCTTAGCGCAGTCGGTCTTTGCGGGGCTGCGCCGATACAGCGCAATTCGACTCGCGATAAGGATTCAAGCGGACCTCCGTCAAAGGCTTTTCGAACACTTTCAGCGTCTTTCGTTTGCCTTTCATGACGCAGCTAACACCGGACAGTTGATGGCGAGGGCAAACAGCGATGTCGAGCAAGTTCAAAACTTAGTTGTATATATCCCGCTGACATTTGCCAATATCTTGACGTTTCTCTTTGCTCTGGGATTCTTGTTATGGATCCATCCGTTCCTGGCACTCTCAGCAGCCCTAGTTCTTCCGCTCATTAGTTGGTCCGCTCAGGCCTTGGCAAAGCGCCTGACCCCCGTTGCGACAGATCTCCAGCAAAGGCTAGCTGATCTCACCCAGATAGTTGAGGAATCTTTTAGAGGAATTCGCGTCATAAAAGCGTTTGGCAAAGAAGAGTTGTGGCAGCGGCGTTTTACCGAGATTGCTTCTAGAACTAAACACTCGGCGCTTGAGGCGGCTTCAATCAGAGCCAAGTACTCACCGATGACAGCGGTGTTCTCTTCTCTTGCCATCGTGGTCGTGATGCTAGTGGGTGGAGTAGGACTGTCGCTTGGCAAGATTTCCATGGGCGACTTGCTCGCGGCGATGTTTTTCGTCCAGTTCCTCTCGTGGCCGCTTCAGCTGATGGGGGATTTGGCAGCACAGGCACAACGCACGTTTGTGGCAGCCGGGAGAATTGCTCAGATTCTGGAAACGGAGTCTCACATTGTGGTAAAGCCCAATGCCATATCGCCGCCAAGACGAGGCGGTGAAGTCGTGTTCGACTCGGTGTGGTTTGAGTACATAAAAGGCAAACCCGTCCTCAAAAACGTGTCGTTTCGCATCGCTCCGGGAGAAGCCGTCGCCTTCGTGGGTCCAACTGGATCGGGTAAATCTACCGTGGCGGCTTTGATCCCCCGCTTTTATGACGCCAGTGCAGGAAGAGTGATGGTCGATGGAGTAGATGTGAAGGATTACGACCTTAAAGCCCTGCGCTCGAGGATAGCCCTTGTTTTCGAGGACAGTTTCCTTTTCACCGATACGGTTTTCGAAAACATTGCATATGGAAATTCAGATGCCACCGATGAAGACGTAAAGCGCGCCGCCCGTGTAGCACAGGCAGACGAGTTCATAGAGAAATTGCCTGAAGGCTATTTGACTGTGGTAGGTGAGCAGGGTCTGACTCTCTCGGGGGGCCAGAGGCAACGCATAGCTGTGGCCCGAGCCTTGCTATCGGATCCCGAAATAATGATTTTGGACGCTGCCACAGCCGCCGTGGACGCGAAAGTCGAAGAGGAACTTGTCGGTGCGTTGGAAAGGGCAATTGCGGGTCGCACGGCCATTATTGTGACGGACCGTCCTGCCACTATCCGTCTGGCGGAAAGGATCTTTTATATGGAATCAGGAGAGATCGTGGCAGAGGGTACGCACGAGTTTCTTCTCGAGAACGTGCCTTCGTACCGAGCGATGATAAACGCCGGATCGGAAGCTGAGGCTGGAGCAGGCGAACAAGATTTACGTATAAGAGATAGCTCGACGTAACGAGGAACTGCGGGTAGTAGGTGATCAAGACGCGGGGCACGAGATCTGGACGCCTGAAGCGCGCAAATTCAGGACCGAATTCGAGGCTTTCTACAGCTCCCGATACCAAAGAAGGCGCCGAAGAATACCTTGCCTCGCATCCACTAAAGCGGGCATGGGCCGACATCCGCCCAATGTGGAAGCAGATGCTGCTCGCGTCGATTTTCGTGATCGCCGGAGCATTGGCGCGATTGGCGGTGCCTCAGGCTGTGCGGTTTGGGATCGACAACGGTGCAGCAAAGGGAAAGGCCGGGGTTACGAACTTATTGGTGGCTTTTGCTGTTGGACTCTTCGCCCTCGCAGCAACATACCTTTTTACTAGGCTGCAAATCCTAAAGGTTTCCCAGTTATCCGAGGCGTACCTGCTTCATCTGAGAAGAAAGGTATTTGCTCACATCCACAGCCTCGATGTGGACTTCTTCGACAAGGAGCTGACGGGCCGTTTGGTGGCACGGATGACGTCAGATGTCGAGTCTCTCCAGAACTTTGCGATTCAGGGGCTAATAGTCCTCATCTCATCGGCCCTCGGCTTTCTACTTTCTCTTGCTGTCCTGGTGCAGATGTCGTGGCGACTCACCGTCGCTGCCCTCTCGGTTCTACCGGCTTTAGTGCTGGCCACGATTGTTTTCAGGCGGAGAGCCAACCCTGCTTACTTGCAAGTTAGAGAACGAGTGTCGCAGGTGATGGCACGCCTTCAGGAGAATCTTACCGGAGTGCGAGTGGTGCAAGCCTATGCTCGGGAAGCTAAAGATGCCGAAAAATTCGAGGGCCTGAACGAAGCTCAGTTCGAAGCCCAGCTCGACACAGCACGCCTTCAATCTCTCTACTTTCCAGCTGTGGAATTTTTGGGTATGGCCTCGGTGGCTATTGTGCTGGGCTACGGTAGTTACCTAGCTGCCTCAGGAGCGATTGGATTCGGGGTTGTCGCTGCCTTCCTCTTGTACCTTTCCAACGTATTCGAACCCATTCAGCAGGTATCGATGCTGTACAACGAGTTCCAAGCGGCTTCGGCGGCCTTGAGAAAGCTCTACGGAGTACTAGACGTAGAGCCCAACCTAATGGATCACCCTGAGGCCCGTCCTCTTGTGGTACGGGAGGGAAGGATTTGTTTTGAGAACGTAAGTTTCTATTACGAACCTCCCAAGCCAGCGCTGGATCACGTGACTGTAGAGATTCCAGCAGGCGCCAGGGTCGCGGTGGTCGGCAAGACTGGAGCTGGCAAATCGACTCTCGTAAAACTAGCCGCTCGCTTCTACGACCCAGATTCCGGCAAGGTATCCATCGATGATCAGGATCTAGCTTGCGTAACACTGCGTTCTGTACGCGAGCAGATCGTATTCGTTCCTCAGGAGGGATTCATTTTTTCAGGGACCGTGTGGCAGAACATTGCGATGGATTGGGACCCTAATCTCAGGCAAGATGCAATAGATTCTGCGCGAGATCTCGGTTTGGACCCTATCTTCGAAGCTCTTCCGGAAGGATTCGACACCAAATTGACAGGGCAGGGACAGATTCTCTCTGCAGGTCAGCGCCAGCTCATTTCCTTGGCTCGGGCGTACTTTGCTCAGCCGATAGTGCTGCTATTGGATGAGGCAGCCTCTTCTGTCGATCCGTTAACCGCAACGGCTATCGAAGCTGCGCTTGCAGCATTACTCGATGGGCGTACGTCTGTGACAATAGCTCACCGCCTAACCACGGCATCCAGAGCCGATCTCATAGTAGTGATGTCGGAGGGGAAGATAGCAGAGGTGGGGACCCACCAGGATTTACTCAAAAGAGAGGGTCACTACGCCGCTCTTTGGGCCAGCTGGTCACGGTCGGCTTCAGTTGACTAGCCCAGTGGGGGTGGACATGGCAGACCCACGTGGCAACCGCGACCCTTCTTACACGCTAGATCCTAAAGATCTGGCTATTAGAGTCGAGAAAGCGCTTGGTAAGCCGCCCCTTTATGCTCCCGATTTCACATTGGTAACCGAAGAAAACGAAATTCTTCGGGGAAGGGACGCCACTACGTGCCTCGAAGAGAGGGGGGTCGAGCCTGTGATCAACGCTGCCTTAGGCTCCCGATCTGGTGGAGGTTTTCTACTCGTCTACGAGCGCATATCGTCAGCTATCCGCTTTGACGAGCCCTGGCCCGCTCCGGCTGCCTCGGTGATAGAGCTCGACTCTGATCTTCGAGTCATAGAGCGCCGCGACTACGGCGGCTTTATCCGAGGATAATCCGAGGATAGCCCCGAGATGGACATCGTTAGCCCCTGTCTCGACAAAAACAATATCTTCTAAATCGCTTATGCCTCCGAGGGAGCGCATTTTCAAACAAGCTCTGTCTCGCCCATATCGCCAACAATAACCTTCATATCCAGAAGCTTTTGACATGATGAACGCCGAATTTTTCTGAGTCAGGAGTATTTTCCTGGGGTTGACCGTTGAAACTATGTGCATTACTATTCCGATTGAAACACTCGGAATTGGGAGTATCGCGCTGCATAAGTTTGATAAGGTTCATTGGTCAGTCTTAGGGGCCCTTTTACTGCTCTATAAGAGCAGGAGAGCGGAGAGAGCAAGAGTTCTATCGATAAGAGAGGTAGTCGAGGAGAAATGGCAACGGCGGAAGTAGACATCGGCGCGTACAAGCTCGGGTGGCGAGACCCAGAGGTCTACGAGTTCAAACCCGAGAAGGGGCTATCAGAAGAGATTGTTCGCCGTATCAGCGAGATGAAGGGCGAGCCGGAGTGGATGAGGAGGTTTCGCTTGCGCGCCCTCAAGCTGTTCTGGAACAAGCCTATGCCGAGGTGGGGCGGCGATCTTTCAGAGATCGACTTTGACGACATCTACTACTACATAAAGCCGAAAGGAGTTGGGGCGCACTCGTGGGACGAGGTTCCAGAAGAGATCAGAAAGACCTACGACCGGCTTGGCATACCTGAGGCTGAGCGCAAGTATTTGGCAGGGGTTACGGCACAGTACGAGTCAGAGGTGGTCTATCACCGCAACATTGAGGAACTGGAGCGGCAGGGCGTGATCTTCTGCGACATGGACACTGCCCTCAAAGAGTACCCAGACTTGGTCAAACAGTACTTTGGAAGGGTCATTCCTCCAAACGACAACAAGTTCGCTGCGCTTAACTCGGCGGTGTGGTCGGGAGGATCTTTTATTTACTGTCCAGAAGGCGTGAGCGTCGAAATGCCGCTTCAGGCCTATTTCAGGATCAATGCAGAGAACATGGGACAGTTCGAGAGAACGCTGATCATTGCTGAACCGGGCAGCTATGTCCACTACATTGAGGGATGTTCAGCTCCCATCTACTCGACTGACAGCCTTCATGCAGCTGTGGTCGAAATTATTGTGAAGCCCGGCGCCCGGGTTCGTTACACAACGATCCAGAACTGGTCCAACAACGTCTACAACCTAGTTACCAAGAGGGCTGCGGCTTACCAAGAGGCAACGATGGAGTGGATCGATGGCAACCTGGGGTCCAAGCTGACTATGAAGTACCCATCAGTGTACATGTTGGGCCCCAAAGCCCGCGGTGAGGTGCTCTCCATAGCGTTTGCAGGCAAGGGTCAGCATCAGGATGCCGGGGCCAAGATGGTCCATGCCGCCCCAGAGACCTCCAGTCAGATCGTGTCTAAATCTATTTCTAAAGATGGCGGTCGAGCTGGGTACAGGGGTTTGGTAAGAGTTGAGAAGGGGGCGCACAAGGTCAAGAGCAACGTTCGTTGTGATGCGCTCATTCTCGATGAAAAAAGCCGTTCGGATACGTATCCGTATATTGAGTTCAGAGAGAAGGACGCTCAAATCGGGCACGAGGCAACGGTATCTAAGGTGGGCGAAGATCAGCTGTTCTACCTTATGAACCGAGGTCTCCCAGAAAACGAGGCGATGTCGATGATCGTGAACGGCTTCATTGAGCCTGTCGCGAAGACCTTGCCCATGGAATACGCAGTCGAACTGTCGCGCCTCATTGAGCTGCAAATGGAAGGCTCGGTCGGCTGAGAACTGGGCGGTGAACGTAGACTTTCGACTCTCGGCCGATCATGGCCGAGAATTGCACCGACTTCAACTTGATGTTCCAATGCCTAAGGGCCGTCGCGCGGCCTTGGAGAGCTTCGCCTCTTTGGACCTACCGTCTACAGAAGACGAACTTTGGCGGTATACCGATGTGACGTTTCTGGGCGAGACAGTAAGGAGTCTGCCAGAGGGGATTTTGGATTCTAGAAACTACGCTGAGCCCGAGCCGCTTCACTCTGGATCTAGGTCAGACGCATTGGGAGAGATCGCAAGCCGCACTGGCGCCGACGAGGGTGTAATTCTAGATCTTGCCCACCTGTCGGGCATTTTAGCCCTTAGAGACGGCGTGCCTGGCCCGTTGTTGATTTCAGAGAATCTCCTACGCAACCGAGCAGTTATCAGAGCGATTCCACCGACGGAGGATCCCGATCACCCTCTCTGGTTCGAGCTGGTTTCGCCTACTCAGGACAAGTTCACTTCTTTGGTCGCTGCCTTTGGGGTCGATCTACTCATAGACATTCCTGACGGTGTAGTAATTGAGGAGCCGTTGGTAGTTTCAGTTTCTGTGACGCACATGGGGCAGGCTAAGGTTGTGCCGTTGCACATCACTCTCAAGCTGGGTGAGAACTCTAAGATCCCTCTGTTCGTTCACTACTCGGGAACTGGACCATCGGACGGAGAACCGTCACTACTCCTTCCGGTAACCGAGGTGAGCGTAGGAGAAGGTTCCAAGCTTTCATACGTCGTCTTGCAAGAACTGGAGCACTCCGTGTGCAACATAGAGACTTCCCGTGTGAGCCTGGGCCGCGATGCTTGGCTCTCTTCTACGGTGGTGTCCCTTGGCGCACGGCTTTCGCGGCATCGCGTAGAAACAGCGATGGCGGGAGAAAACTCTCAATCAGAGATGTTGGGTATCTACTTTGGAAATAGCGATCAACACCTCGACCTCCGGACGCTCCAGGATCACCAAGCGCCTAGGACTGTAAGCGATCTTCTATACAAGGGTGCGGTAGAGGACGACGCTAAGGCCGTCTATGCCGGCTTGGTACGAGTAGAGAAGGACGCTCAGAAGATCAACGGATTCCAGACCAACAAAAATCTTGTTCTGTCAGAGGGAGCATCTGCAGAGTCAATTCCGAATCTTGAAATTCTCGCTAACGACGTCAGGTGCTCCCATGCCTCCTCTATCGGGCCTGTCGACGAAGAGGAGGTCTATTACCTTCAAAGCAGGGGAATCGACCCTGATTTGGCTGAGGAGCTTATTGTGGAGGGCTTTTTTGAAGAGGTAATTGAAAGAATTCCCTCCGGAATGACTGCAGAGAGGATTAGGAAGGAAGTGTCAGAGAAGTTTGCTTCTAGGGAGTCGAGATGAGTGAGGCTTCTGATTCAGGCAAGATCGTAAGGCTGGCAGCTTCCTCAGAAGTCGAAGAAGGTTCCGGAAAGATGTTCGAAGTTGGGAACAAAAAGATTGCGGTATTTCGCTTCCAGGGGCGCCTTTACTGTATAGACGACACTTGCACCCACGAAGACGAAAGTCTTTCTCAAGGGGAAATAATTCCCGAGGAGTGCGCCGTGGAGTGTCCCAAGCATGGTTCCTTGTTCAGCTTAGCCACCGGCGAAGCACTAACTTTGCCAGCGACAATCCCTGTTGCGATCTACCCAGTCGAAGAGCGCGGCGGAGAGATTTTTGTGAGGATCGGTGATGAGTAAGCCCCCGGCGCTCCTTTTAGACGGTATTCGCGGTGGTCCTGGAGGTCGGGAGATTGTCGCCGGGGTGAGCCTTGAGGTAGGGCCTGGCGAGATCCATGCCCTCATGGGTCCCAATGGGTCTGGCAAGACCACACTCGTTCATCTGTTGATGGGTAAGCCTGGATACGAGCTCTTAGGCGGTGATATTTACGTCGGAGGCGAGAGAATTACAGGTTTAGCTACGTATGAACGAGCTCGAAAGGGACTGTTCGTTGGCTTTCAGTATCCTACGAGTCTTCCAGGGATTCGTCTAGCACGGGTTGTGGGTGCTGCGAAAGGAAATGGGCAATACCTTGAAGAACTAATAGAGAAGGAAGCTAAACATCTTCGCCTTGATACTTCGCTTCTACAAAGGGGCCTCAATACTGACTTTAGCGGCGGAGAAAAAAAGCGTGCAGAGATCCTTCAGCTTCAGCTTCTCGAGCCGAAAGCCGCGGTTTTAGACGAAATAGACTCAGGGTTGGACATAGACGGTCTTAAACTCGTCGCATCTGGGATCGAGGCCGCGGCAGAAAGAGGTACCGGAATACTTCTTATTACGCATTATCAGAGGATCTTAGAGCATGTCGTTCCAAGCCGTGTGCACGTGATGATTGCGGGAAAGATTGTCCGTTCTGGCGGTCCTGAGCTGGCCTCCGAGCTTGAAGAGAGCGGCTACGACTTCGAATCAAAGACACAGTCGTAGCTCATCTCATCTACGCAACACCCAACATTGTATCTCGTGGAAGATTCAGGTTTTTCTAAGGCGCTCAGGAGTAGAAGGGTTGCGCCCGCTTGTTAGCGTGGTGATTCCCACTTATAACAGGGGACCATACTGCCTCGCAGCGGTTCGATCGGCACTTGGTCAGAATTACAAGCCAATCGAGATTGTCGTAGTGGACGACGGATCCATCGACGGCACATCATCGCTTCTGCGGTCGGTCGAGGGCCCCGTCAGGTACATCCGTCAAGAGAACGCAGAGCGGGCTGCCGCCAGAAACCGAGGGGTTCTCGAGGCCAAGGGAGAACTCGTCGCCTTTCTCGACTCCGACGATTTATGGAGCCGTGACCACTTGAGCAACTCGGTCGCCATGCTCGTCGCGCACCCTCGCGCGGCACTTTCGTTTGCCAGAGCCGCCTACATTACAGACAAGGGCCATTTGCTGGGAGAGGCTCCTTCCCCGAGGCTGCCTCCTGGATTGGCAGAAAGTCACGAGGCAGTGCGAGCAATTTCTAAAAACTTTGTTCCCTTCCCTCTTTCTTCCGTTGTGGCCCGTCGGGAAGTGCTTCTCAAGTGTCGATTCAACGAAGACCGTTCCCTTTCGCGCTCGGAAGACTGGGAGCTTTGGGCGAGAATTGCATCTCGGTATCCCGTCGTAGCAACTGGGAAGTTGTCGGTGTTCATTCGGATTCATCGACACAACACATCTCGAGATGCTGATCTTGCAGCAAAAGCAATGAAGCGCGCCCTAGAGCTGGCTTTTGAGGATCCTATAGCCGGTGCTGCGCTTGCTTCATACCGAGAAGATCTTGAGTCTGCTATCGAGCGGGAACTAGCGAGACTTTATGCGATGTGTGGAAGGAAGGCGGAGGCCCGCGCGGAGCTCGAGTCATTGTCGAGGCGTAAAGGCATTCATGGGCAGAGGCAGGAGGTGTGGCGACTGCGGGCGATGTTATGGCTTCCTATGCCATTGTCGACCGCCTTAAGGGCGACCAAAAGGGCTCTGTGGGGAGCGAGATCCTTTGTGGTTTGGAGACGAAAAAGACTAGAGCTACAAGCAATGGGAGTCGACTTCACCCGCGTGGCTAATCGCGACGAGATGCAATGATTGTCGCTTGGGACGACGCTCCATTCTCTTCGACCTATCGCTGCTGCTCGGAATAAGCTTGGGCCTGGCCGAAGTGTCCGCTTTTGCCATCCAAGATCTGAGCGGTGTAGATAAACGTCTCGTATCGAGAACTAAACGAGGAGTCGACTATGGCAACTGTTTACTACGACAATGACGCTGACATTTCGCTCATTGCCTCCAAAAAAGTGGCCGTTTTGGGTTATGGGAGCCAAGGGCACGCCCATGCCCTCAACTTGAGAGACTCCGGTGTGGACATACGAGTGGGATTGCGACCCGACTCGCCCTCTGCAAGTGCCGCACAAAAAGAGGGCTTGCGGGTGATGGACGTGCGATCTGCGTGTCAAGAGGCGAACGTAATCATGGTTCTCGTGCCCGATCAAGTCCAGAAGGCGCTCTACGAGACTGAGATAGCGCCGGCGCTAGACGATGGGGACGCTTTGTTTTTTGCCCACGGCTTCAACATTCACTTTGGGTTGATAAGGCCGCCTTCTTCTGTCGATGTGGTGATGGTAGCTCCCAAAGGACCCGGCCATTTGGTTAGGCGTACGTATTTAGAGGGAAAAGGAACGCCGTCCCTTCTCGCAGTTCATCAGGATGCCACGGGCAAAGCAAAGGAGCTCGGGCTAAGTTATGGGAAGGCATTGGGATCTACGCGGGCAGGACTACTAGAGACGACTTTCAAAGAAGAGACAGAGACCGATCTTTTTGGTGAGCAGGTGGTGCTGTGTGGCGGGCTCACGTCATTAGTTATGGCGGGCTTTGAAACACTTGTAGAAGCTGGGTACCAGCCCGAGTCTGCCTACTTTGAATGTTTGCACGAACTAAAGCTGATCGTAGACCTTATGTACGAGGGTGGAATTTCATGGATGAGATATTCGATCTCCGACACCGCTGAGTACGGGGATGTCACGAGAGGACCTCGCATAATCACGGAGCAGACAAAGGCCGAGATGAAGCGGATCCTCGAAGAAATTACTACCGGGAAGTTTGCGACAGAGTGGGTGCTAGAGAACCAGGCCGGCCGTCCTCACTTTGAAGCATTGAGGCGCAAAGGGCTCGAGCATCCCATAGAAAGAATTGGCAAGGAGCTGCGGAAGATGATGCCGTGGCTAGAGAGTAAGGAAGTATGAGTGATCGATAGGCCTGAAACTCTTCTAACCCCCGGTCCGGTACCGGTCTCCCCAGATGTCTTGCTAGCGCAGGGCAGTCCAATGCTCTACCACAGAGGCCCGGCTTTTTCGGAGCTTCTCCAAGACATCGCTGACGGAATAAGGATGTTGTTGCGGACCGAAGCGCCGATCGTTATCCACACCGCCTCGGGAACAGGCGGCATGGAATCGGCTGTTGCTAATAGCTTCTCGCCGGGCGACAAGGTACTGGTTGTCTCCGTGGGGAACTTCGGTGAGCGTTTCGTCAAGATTTGCCGAGCATACGGTCTAGACGTCGAGGTGCTTGAGTATGCGTGGGGCGAAGAGGCGCGGGCTGATGACGTAAGGAAGGCCCTAGCGAGGACACCTACTTGCAAAGGGGTGTTAGTGACTCACAGTGAGACTTCCACAGGGGTGGTAAACGACATAGAGTCGATTGCGGGAGTGGTGAGAGAAACCGAAGCACTTCTTATCGTAGATACAGTCTCGGGTGCAGGAGCATGTCCCTTCGAGATGGACGCCTGGGGAATAGACGTTGCAATAACGGGATCACAGAAAGCAATGGCTGCCAGCCCTGGGGCCGCGTTTTTGGCAATCTCGGATAGGGCTTTAGAGGCTCACCGCAACGCTTCGTTGCCGCGCTTTTACTTTGATTGGACGCAGGCATTGGAGGCATTCGAGAGGCCCAATCACGAGTGCCCATGGACCCCGGCAATTTCTGTGCTCATGGGGGTTCGAGTTGCACTCGACAAGATTTGGAAAGAGGGGCTAGAGCGCATGATAGATCGCCACCGGCTGCTGGGCATGGCCACGAGAGCCGGGCTGACGGCGATGGGAATGGAGATTTTTGCTTCTTCGCCCGAACGGTCGAACGTAGTTACATGCGTCAAAGCGCCTGAAGGCCTCGACACCTCCAAGCTTGTTTCTCGTGTACGCGAAAAGTTTGGACTGGTGATTGCGGGAGGCCAAGGAAAACTGAAAGGCAAAATATTCAGAATCGGCCACCTCGGCTGGGTAGACCGATTCGACATACTTCGTGCATTAGCCGCGGTAGAAGCGGTCCTGCCTGAGCTTGACGTTCCGGTAAAGCACGGCGTTGGAGTACAAGCGGCACTAGAAGTTTTCGAGAACGCTGACCGAGAATTTGCCGGCGACTCCCCTGTGTGAGGACGCAGTATTCCCGAGGTTCCTAAGGCCTAGAAAGATCTGATCTATAAAGAATGTGAAGCGGATAGTTTGGAAATGAGACTGGACCCAAAGGTCTGGAAATGGGAACTAAGGTCCTCGTAACCGAAGAGATCGCACCTTCAGGTCTCGACATCTTGCGGCAGGCTGGGCACAACGTGGACTTTCGCCCCGGTATCGACCACCGGGAATTGATTGAGGCGGTCTGCGATGCAGCGGCACTCATAGTCCGGTCTGGGACCCAAGTGACAGCGGATGTGATCGAGGCGGCCCCTGCCCTTCGAGTAATTGGAAGGGCTGGCATTGGGGTCGACAACATCGACGTCGAGGCTGCCACTAGAAGAGGAATAGTGGTGGTCAACGCTCCCCAGTCGAACACTCTGTCGGCTGCCGAACACACGATGGCACTCATGCTCGCCTTGTGCCGGAGGATTCCCGAAGCCGACCGCTCGATGCACGCGGGAGAGTGGAAGCGATCCGCTTTTGTTGGGATCGAGCTCGCAGATAAAACACTCGGAATCGTGGGCCTAGGACGCATCGGCACTCTGGTCGCCCAAAGGGCTCTAGCATTTGGCATGCGACTAATCGCTTACGATCCGTATGTGTCCCAAGAGCGGGCTAGGCAGATGAGCGTAGAGCTCGTGTCCTTAGAGGAGCTTTGTGAAAGGGCTGATGTCATCACCGTGCACCTTCCAAAGACGAAGGAGACGGTCGGCCTCATCAACAAAGAGCGAATAGCGTCTATGAAGCCGTCGGTGCGAATTGTCAACACCGCTAGAGGCGAGATTGTGGACGAGGAAGCGTTGGCCAGCGCACTCTATGAGGGGAGGATCGCAGGCGCAGCAGTAGACGTGTACTCCCGAGAACCCCCCCCACCAGACCACCCTCTATTGGGCGCTCCGAACACTGTTCTAACTCCTCATCTTGGAGCAACCACCGCGGAAGCGCAGGACAAAGCGGGAAAGGCCGTAGCCGAGCAAGTGGTGGCTGTGCTCCGCGGGGAGCTGGTTCCGTTTGCTGTCAACGTCGAGGTAGGAAGAGAGATCCCAGAGTTGGTCAGAGCCTTCCTTCCTCTTGCCGAGATACTCGGGAGTTTTTACACCGCTCTTGCGGGCGGCCTGACCGAGCGGGTGGATGTGGCTCTAATCGGGCAGCTGGCCGAGGTAGACGACCGGCTGATTTCCGTGGCAGTGCTCAAGGGGATGTTTAGCGCAATTAGCGAGGAGCCCGTTTCCTATGTGAATGCCCCCCTTATTGCCAAAGATAAAGGGATAGAGGTCCGTCGAAGCTCGTCGGCCGCGTCAGAGGACTTCGTTAGCTTGATTCGGGTCTCGGGCACCGGGTCCGCAGGTTCGATTTCTGTAGCGGGAACACTGGTCGGGCCACGTCAGGCCCCTCGCATTGTCGAGATCGGCGAGCACTCGATCGATCTTCCACCCAGCCGGTATATGCTTATCATTCACAACCAGGACAAGCCAGGAGTTATCGGACGGGTAGGAACAGTACTCGGAAACGCCGGAATCAACATCTCGAACATGGCTGTAGGACGCGACCCGGGTGGTGCTCACGCTCTGATGGGACTCAACTTGGACTCGCCGCCCAGCGGGGAGACGTTAGAGGAACTTCGCAGAGCTGATGGGATCGTCGATGTCACTCTCCTGATTCTGGAGTCGGCTCCCGAGGTAATATAGGGGAAACTCGGAAAAGTTACTACCGACTAGCTCATTCGCAAGTAGCTTTGTGCTTGATATCGTCGACGGCAGTAATTCTTTGACATCTAGGCTCCCAGGGTGCATGATCGCGACTGTTATGGTATCTGTGAACGCTTCATCTGACTCGGCATACTCTTTGCAGGCGAGCGGGCACGCCAGCGAGCTTTTGCTTACCTAAAGGCGCGTCCGGGAGTACCCCTGGCGCGCCGAGACCTCGCACTAGAGAGTGCGAGGTTTTTTATTTGCGTGGGAAATGCCCAAGGTTGGTTCGAGGTAAAGACTTGCGATACCAACGGTAAGAGGAGTCGAGTACAAAAGTTCAGGACAGATTGAACTCAATGTTGGAGGCGACATGAGCAACAGACTACTGATATTCGATACGACATTGAGGGACGGAGAGCAATCTCCAGGAATAAGTCTGAACGTGGCGGAGAAGGTAGAAATCGCCGAGCAGTTGGCCCGGCTCGGCGTAGACGTAATAGAGGCGGGGTTCCCCGTTGCCTCTCCGGGCGACTTCGAGTCGGTCAGAGCTATCGCTCAGACCGTAAAAGGTGCAACGATCGCGGGGCTTTCTAGGACTCACCTCGAAGACATCGACCGCTGCTGGGAGGCGATAAGAGACGCAGATCAGCCCCGTATCCACGTCTTCATCGCTACATCTCCCATCCACATGGAACACAAGCTAAGAATGACTCCGGATCAAGTCAAAGAGGCGGCTGTGGCCGGCGTAAAGCATGCAAAGAAATACACTTCGGATGTCGAGTTCAGCCCAGAGGATGGAACTCGGTCCGACCCGGATTTTCTCGTCGACGTATTGCGAGCGGTTGTCGAAGCCGGCGCGACGACCCTGAACATTCCCGACACTGTCGGATACGCCATACCCTCCGAGTTCGCGAGCTTGATCTCGTACCTTATCGAGAAGGTGGATGCTCCCCAAGGAGTGGTGTTTTCGACCCACTGCCACAACGACCTGGGTCTGGCAACTGCCAACTCGCTGGCGGGTGTGGCGGCTGGCGCACGTCAAGTCGAGTGCACGATAAACGGAATTGGCGAACGGGCTGGTAATGCAGCGCTCGAAGAGATCGTAATGGCTGTCAAGGTGAGGTCCGATCAGTTCGGGGTAGAAGTTGGAATAGCCACCGAAGAGATCGCACGAACCTCGAGACTGGTGTCTCGGTTGACCGGCTACCCTGTTCAGCCGAACAAGGCTGTCGTGGGACGCAACGCATTCGCGCACGAATCGGGAATCCACCAGCACGGTGTCCTTATGAACCGCAAGACCTATGAAATTATCGATGCCGAAAAGGTGGGGCGAAAAGCAGCAGAAATCGTTTTGGGAAAGCACTCCGGTCGCCACGCTTTCCAAGACACCTTGGAAAAGATGGGAATTCATCTCCAGGGGGATTCTCTCAATGCTGCATTTAAAAGGTTCAAAGAACTGGCCGATAGAAAATCCCAAATCACCCAAGCCGATGTAGAAGCTATCGTCGCCGCCGAGCTGGGACAGCTAGAGGATACCTTTGTTCTAGAGGAGTTCGAAGTGCGAGGGGGAACGTCTGTCGATCCCGTGGCTCGCGTTGTCCTTCGGCGCAACGGTGACAGGTCGGAGGCCGAGTCTACGGGCGATGGAATGATCGATGCGGCCTGCGCCGCGATCTCGAAGGCCGCTGGAGTTTCCGGACAACTCGTAGCATTCAATGTGTCTTCTGTAACCGAGGGTACAGACGCGTTGGGAGACGTGACGATACAACTGGAGGTGGATGGCCGGACCGTGACTGGACGAGGCGTCTCCACTGATGTTGTCGAAGCATCTGCGAGGGCTTACCTGTCGGCCGTCAACATTGCTGTAAGGCTGGGGAGCAAGCCAAAGCATCGCAAGGCAGAGGTCGGCCCATAGACACAGTTGACCCTTTGAGGATTGTTTCGCCCCTCGATCGCCAATTGGAGTCGTGGGGCGTTGCGATTCTTCGAATGTTTGGTGTGGCGGAACCTAACGTAGCCATCCGTTGGCAACTAGGCAACCCGCTTCATCAACGCATCGAAAGGGGTAGGACTCGAAAATGAGTCGAGACAGTAGTCATGCTGGTGACCGAGAGCGAGTGTGGTTGCCGGTGAGGGCGGGCGGTGAGTTCACCGCTCCACACTATGACAGCGCCTCTCTGCTTACGATCGACATTCAAGTGGACACGGTGGGTGCCGGTGCTCCATTCGAAGACCCCGACGCCGGAGAGATGATAGTAAAGGCCTCGGCACTTACCAGGGCATGGCGAGAAGCAGGGGGGCTGATAGTCCATGTCGTGCGCTTGTACGAGGACGATGGTTCGAATGTGGACAGGTGTCTTCGAGATTTGTGGTGCAGCGGTTGGCGAGCTCTGATTCCTGACACCGACGGGGCAGAGTTAGTTCCTGAACTGAAACCCCGCTCCAATGCTCGGTTGTCGTCACAGATGCTGTTATCTGGTGAGGTGCAGCTGTGGAGCTGGAACGAGGCGGTGGTCTACAAGCCTCGCTGGTCGGCGTTTTTCAACACCGCTTTAGACGGCTTTCTCTCTAGTCGCCGAATCGACACCGTAGTGGTGGTTGGTCACCTTTTCGAAAACTCTGTGCGTGCAACCTTGCAGGATGCCACAGCCCACGACCTGCGAGCGGTAGCCGTTTTGGACGCAATCTCGGGAAGGGTCACTGCGGATTCCTTGGACGAAGTAGCAAGGTGGGGTGTCGAGGTGACCACCGCTTACGACGTAATCGAAGCTCTCGTTCTCCGACACTCCGAGAACCGCTAGAGCTTGTGCGCTAGGTTTGTACCAGCCGAATGGAGTGATCTTCGGCTACCTCAGGGGGCCGCGCCTCGGGCACGAGGCCTGCGAGGTTGAAGCAGGGCGAGTTGGGGTTGGCTCTCCACGAAAAGGTCGCCAAACACCGTCCCTGAAACACTGTAACGAGAGGAGCGAGCTGACCCGATTGGGGGGTAGCTTCGACAAGCTCACGGGTTTCTCCAGTAATCGGGTTCTCCTCGAGTATCCTGCGCCCCGATAGGAGGTTCCAAGAGCGTGGGCCGGTCAACGTGGCTCTAAACAAGTAGGGAGTTACCCCCACGGGGACTCCTTGGTTACTCATCCGGAACCGGACGGCGATTCCGCAGGTGTCCGTGATCGGAAAAATCTGGAGTTTGCAAGGGAGGATATACCTCATCTCGGGAAGGTCGATCCGCGGAGGGAGCGTCATTACGTGGTCTCCTAGGTTAGGAGGGGGGAACTCTCCCGGGATTATCTGTAGAAGGGGAAGCCCCGACCGTCTGGGGATAGCTCCGATGAGAAGCTCCTGCGCGGTAGTTTCTTTCACGACCCAGCACTGGGGAAGGTCGGAGTCGACGCCAGGAGGGGCGAGAACCAGCACTGGCTGCGCAACTTTGCCCTTGACATCTAACGGCGGCAGCTGGACCAATTTTGCCTTCAGCGTACGAGGATCTGTTTGCCAGGCAAACCGCAAGATATGGGCTGTAGCCCACTCTTCCCCTTGCGGTGGCCTCACTATGACCTGGTGATGATAGTTGACTTGGTCGCCTTGGGTAACCGGGGGAAGGTAGGGAAATGTAGGAGGACCCTCTGTCGGCAGGGCGAGCACCGGTGCTGGCCCAGAGGGGGTCTTTTCTGCCTGTTCCGTTAGGCCTAACCCCAATGGTGGGCCCTCTGGGGTTGCAGTAGGACGCATTTGTCCCTCAGGAGAGGGGCGAGAAGGAGGTTGGTATGTCATTTTGTCCGCAGCCTCATCACAAACGACAGCACCCCGAACCGCGGCCTATACCGCCTGTCAGCCGGAGAAATTATCGGCAATCCTTCCAGGATTTACTAGCAGTTGGGGAAAGCACACCTAACTGGTTTAGTCTACGAATGAGTGTACATCAGCACAGTGACACATACGAGACGGTATAGGCGAAGCTGTGAAGAAAAATCCAGACCATTATCGTGTTCAGGAGGGGTGTAGCGTCGAGACTTGAAACAAGAAGACATGTTTCACAAGTTTTTGTGCTTAGGGCTGCGAGCCGAGGCTGCGATCGTCAGATAGGGAAGAAACCGATACAAGCGACACAGATTTGTGGAGGCAACCGATGAAAATAGGAATCGTAGGGTTAGGCAGAATGGGATCCGGAATGGCAAAGCGCCTCAGGGCTGGCGGCGTGGAAGTAGTCGGATACACCCGCGATCCCTCGAAGACTGAAGTTCCTACCTTGGAGGCACTTCTCGAATGCATCGATATTCCTCGAGTCGTGATCACGATGCTTCCAGCTGGCGAAGTTACCGGTTCAACTATTGAGCGGCTTAGCGAATTAATGGACTCGGGAGATTATATTGTTGACGGGGGAAATTCCTACTTTGGCGACTCTATCGAGAGGGCCAAACGTCTCGAGCAAAAGGGCATACGTTTCGTCGACGCAGGTATAAGTGGCGGTATCTGGGGCGCAGAACTAGGCTACTGCATCATGGTAGGCGGGGACCCAAAAGATGTTTCCTCTCTTGAGCCAGTACTTCGCATTTTGGCAACCGAGGGCGGTTTTGCGCACGTAGGTCCGCATGGGGCAGGACACTTCGTCAAGATGGTCCACAACGGAGTAGAGTACGCAATGATTGAGGCCTATGCGGAGGGCTATGAGCTGCTCACCGCCTCGCCTTTGCGTCCAGATCCAAAGACTGTTTTTCAGTTGTGGATGAACGGCAGCGTCATTCGATCGTGGTTGTTAGAGCTCGCAGTAAGGGCACTCGAGGAAAGTCACGACCTCGCTGATGTTCGTGGTTGGGTTGAAGATTCGGGAGAAGGGCGGTGGACAGTCGAAACTGCCGTCAGACTCGGAGTTCCGGCGCCTTCAATTTCCGAGGCTCTCTACAGGAGATTTGTTTCTCGCCAAGAGGACTCGCCTGCCATGAGGTTGGCAGCAGCTCTTCGGAAACAGTTTGGCGGACACGCTATAAAGCCAGCGGCGCCCGGAGGATCTTCCCAAGCCGATAACGCGTCATGAGTGGCGAGCGCTCGGACGCAATTTTGCTTTTTGGTGCCAGCGGAGATCTCGCGAAAAGGAAGATTATCCCTGCCCTTTATAACCTTGTCCGAAAGGGGCTTTGGGATGGCCCAATAATTGGTGTCGGTCGTTCGAAATGGACAGCTGAAGACTTCCGCAACTACGCGCGGGTATCGATTGCCCAGTTTGCGGACAGCGCAGACGAAGCTGCTGTTGAAAAGCTCACATCTTTGATGAACTTTGTGAGCGGCGAGTACGAAGACCCCGAGACTTTCGAGAAGATGAAATCCTTGTTGGCGGGTGTAAAACGTCCCCTATTTTATCTAGCGATCCCGCCCAGCTTGTTCGAGACCGTAGCATCGCGGCTTTATGAAATTGGGCTTGCTGCAACGGGAAGAGTCGTTGTCGAGAAGCCCCTTGGACGAGACCTCCAATCTGCACGACAGATCGGCGAGTGTCTCGAGCGCTGCTTCCCAAAGGACGCAGTATTTAGAATTGACCATTTCCTTGCTAAGGAGGCCGTTAGAAACCTTTTAGTGTTTCGCTTTGCAAACTCGCTGTTAGAGCCAGTATGGAACAACAGATACGTAGCTGAGGTACAAGTTACCCTTTCAGAAACTTTGGGTGTGGAGTCAAGGGGCTACTTTTACGAAGAGGTCGGCGCAGTAAGAGACGTGGTTCAGAACCATCTAATGGAGGTCGTAACCCTTCTCGCTATCGAACCCCCGCTTGGAATGGATGCCGAATCTCTTGCGGTCGAAAAGTTGAAGGTACTGAAGGCGATTCGCACTCTCGATCCATCTGACGTAGTGCGCGGGCAGTACATTGGTTATCGTACCGAAACAGGCGTGGATCCCGCTTCACAGGTGGAAACTTTTGCCGCTTTGCGGCTGGAAATTGATTCATGGCGCTGGGCAGGCGTGCCGTTCTATATACGAACCGGTAAAAGACTTCGCTCCGACGCGCTATTTGTAGCAGTCATTTTTCAGCATCCTCCCAGAATGCTTTTTGCAGAGCCTTACGTCAGACCAGACCCCAATGAGATAACTTTTAGGCTCGATTCGGAAGAAAAAGTTGCGTTTCGTATGCAGGTAAAGGTTCCCGGTGAGTTAGTAAAAGCTCAGCCGGTGAGTGTCGAGTTTCAATTTCACTCTGAGTTCGGAGAAGAGCACGAGAGCGAGTACGAGCTCTTGTTAGGAGATGCAATAGAAGGAGAACACACGCTGTTTGCTCAACAGTCGACAATCGAGGAGTCTTGGAGGATTTTCGACAGGGTAGTACACAATCCTCCTCCTCTAGAGTTCTACGAGCCAGGTACGTGGGGCCCCAGAGAGGCAGACGAGATTATCCGAGCTGGTAGCTACTGGAGGGTGCCTCGTTGAGCTAAAAAGTTTGTCGCTTTATAGCTTTCGCATTGCACCTCGACAACAACGGGAGGACCGGTGAGCTACCGAATTGGTGTGGTTCGGGGGGACGGAGTCGGGCCAGAAGTCGTGTCCGAGTCGCTAAAGGTTTTAAAGGCAGCGGGACTCGAGGCTGAGTTCGTCGAGTACGACTTGGGAGGGGAGCGCTACTTGGCGACTGGCGAGGTGCTCCCGGATTCGGTCCTCGAGGAATGGAAAGGACTTGACGCTATTCTCTTGGGGGCTGTGGGGCACCCTGCGGTACCGCCGGGAGTGTTGGAGAGAGGATTGCTCCTCAAGGCCCGCTTCTCTCTGGACTTGTATATCAACTTGCGCCCCGTCCGGCTTCTCCCCGGCGTTCCTAGCGCCTTGGCCAATCGCGGCCCTTCAGACATCGACTTTGTGGTAGTGAGAGAGAACACCGAAGGTATGTACTCCGGAGCAGGAGGCTTTTTGCGGGAAAACCAATCCGAAGAAGTAGCAGTGGAGAACTCCATAAACACCGCAGCAGGAGTACGCAGATGTGTCAAATATGCCTTCAATCTTGCCGAGACACGGAGCCGCAAGCAGTTGTGCGTTGTGCACAAAGCCAACGTTCTGATTCACGCCGGAGTTATGTGGAAGAGAGTGTTCGACCAGGTAGCATCGGATCACCCCTCCGTCGAGACATGGTATTGCCACGTCGATGCAGCCGCCCTCCACATGGTCCTGACCCCGTCCCGCTTCGACGTCATCGTGACCGACAACTTATTCGGAGACATCCTTACAGACCTGGGAGCTGCGATTTCCGGGGGACTCGGCTTTGCTGCCAGCGGCAACATCAATCCCGACACCCGCCTGCCATCCATCTTTGAACCGGTTCACGGATCTGCTCCTGACATTGCCGGGACAGGAAAGGCTAACCCCATTGCGGCGATCCTATCTGCTGCAATGATGCTTGACCATATTGGCGAAAGAGATATGGCTCGACGTATCCACCTAGCTGTGGAGCAGTTCTGTAAACAACACCCTGTGCGTCCCGACGGAACCTTCGAGGTGTCCACTTCCGAGGTTGGTGACATAATAGCTGCGGCGCTTGGTTGATAGATCACACCTGGGAGCCTGAAAGACATGATCGAAACAGTTGACTACATCTGGGTCAATGGCGAATTCATCCGGTGGGAGGAGGCCAGAATCCACCTGCTCACCCACTCGCTTCACTATGGGCTCGGAGTCTTTGAGGGAATTCGCTGCTATGCGACTAAGGATGGTCCAGCGGTATTTCGGCTTACCGACCACATGCGGCGCCTACTGCGCTCAGCAAAGATTCATCTTTTACGACCCAGGTACTCCGTGGAAGAGTTGGTCGCGGTAACAAAGGAGCTCATCCGCCGAAACGGAGTGGACGAGTGCTACATTCGCCCCATTGTCTGGCTAGGCTATGGGGAGATGGGACTCAATCCTCTTAACTGCAGCGTCGAAACTGCGGTAGCACTCTGGCCATGGGGAACCTACCTTGGTGAGGAGGGATTGAAGCACGGTGTCAGAGTGCGCATTTCCAGCTTTAGGCGACTAGACCCGAACATAATTCCGCATGCAGCCAAGGCAACCGGTCAATACATAAATTCGATCCTCGCCAAAGTCGAGGCGTTGCAGTCGGGTTACGACGAGGCAATCTTGCTTAACAGCCTTGGCTTTGTCACCGATGGGTCCGGAGAAAACATCTTTCACGTTCGCGACGGGGTAATATCCACTCCGCCTTGCTCTAGCGGAGCTCTCGAAGGGATCACCAGAGACACGATTCTCACAATCGCCAGTGATTTGGGCTACCAGACCAGAGAGGCCGACTTAGTGCGGAGCGATCTTTACGTTGCAGATGAACTTTTCTTCACCGGAACCGCAGCCGAGGTCGTTCCTATTAGGGAGGTTGATGGGAGAGAGATCGGCGAGCCAGGGCCGATCACCCGGAAGTGTCAAGAGTTATTCTTCTCGGTAGTTCATGGTGAGGTGGAGCGGTACCGCCACTGGCTTGAGTTCGTGTGACGAATACCCGCTTTTCCATGGAGGAGCTTCTCATACAATGGTGCCGACGGCACGGAGATGCCCGCACGACTACCGTAGCGTGTGTCCTCGCAGCGTGGTTCGCCGTTCTATCTAGATACCCGGAAAGGCCCTCTTATGCACGTTGACATTTATGACACCACCCTTAGAGACGGTGCGCAAAGGGAAGGATTGTCGCTAACTGTAAGCGACAAGTTGAAGATCGCATCGAAGCTTGCCGAGCTTGGGGTCGCATACATAGAGGGAGGATGGCCTGGATCGAATCCCAAGGACGACGAGTTTTTTGCTAGAGCGCCGAAGGAAATCGATTTTGGGGAGTCTGAGCTAGTCGCATTTGGATCCACTAGAAAGCCCTCTGGATCTGCCGCCGAGGACGAAAACTTGGCTGCACTCTTGGCGGCGGGTACTCGAACCATATGCATCGTAGGCAAGTCCTGGGACTATCACGTAACCGATGCATTGCAAACCACCCTGGACGAGGGAGTCAAGATGGCCGCGGAGTCAGTGGGGTACTTGAGGTCGAAAGGACGCCGAGTTTTCTTTGATGCGGAACATTTCTTCGATGGATACAAGCGAAATCCCAAGTACGCGTTGGAAGTGTGCAGCGCCGCGTTGGAGGAGGGCGCTGAGTGCATCATTTTGTGCGACACCAACGGAGGCACTCTTCCACACGAGGTGTCTCGAATCGTGAGCGAGGTGTTCGATGCTCTCGGTGACGATGTTGCTCTCGGAGTTCATTTCCATAACGATTCAGGGTGTGCAGTTGCCAACTCCCTAATTGCTGTCAACAGGGGAGTCAGGCAGGTACAAGGATGTATTAACGGTCTAGGCGAGCGAACTGGAAACGCCAACCTGATCGAGGTCATCGCCAATTTAGTACTCAAGATGGGGGTAGATTGCATTCCTCTAGATAGGCTCAGAAACCTTACCGAGACAGCACACTTTGTGGCAGAAATATCAAATACGCCTCTGAACCCCCATGCGCCATATGTAGGAAGCGCGGCCTTCACTCACAAGGCTGGGCTGCACGCTTCTGCCATAGCACGTCGACCCGATGCATACGAGCACATCGATCCGGATCTGGTGGGTAACAGCTCGCGACTGGTTGTCTCCGAACTGGCTGGTCGCTCAACGGTGATGCTGAAAGCTAAGGAACTAGGAATCGATCTGTCTGCCAGGCCCGAAGTTGTAACCGAAGTGCTGACCAAGCTGAAAAATCTAGAGCACATCGGGTATCACTTCGAAGCCGCTGACGGGAGCTTCGAGCTGTTGGTAAGAACTGCGGCGGGATGGAGGCCGGAATACTTCACTCTGGAGTCCTTCCGGGTGATTATGGAAAAGCGGACGGATGGCGGCGTCGCCACTGAGGCAACGATAAAAATCCATTGTGGAGGCGAGAGAATCATCGCAACGGCAGAGGGTAACGGTCCCGTCAACGCTCTGGATAGGGCTCTTCGAAAAGCCATAGGTCAGATATACAAGGACTTGAAGGACGTCCACCTCACTGACTACAAAGTCAGGGTACTCGATCCAGATAGGGGCACAGCGGCAGTCACGAGAGTGCTCATTGATAGCACCGATGGTCACACGTCTTGGAGCACAATAGGCGTGTCCGAAAACATCATTGAGGCGTCTTGGCAAGCGCTACAAGACTCCCTCGTGTTGGGGATCCTCAGGTCGCAAGAGCGCCGAAATACTGCTGAGTAGGTTATGCAAGGCCGGCAACCGGGGCGGTGATCCATCGCTGTCTCGTCTCGCTGCTCGTGAGCGCAGCATTACTTGGAGCTGCATGTTCTCGGTACGGCCCTGTACCCCCTGCAGAGCAGTCCCCTATCCCTCTTAGCTTCTTCACTCTTACAACTCAAGCTGGCAAGACTTACTTTGCAGTCTCGGTGAGACTTCCAGGAGACATCGCATACTCCAAGGCTCGGTTGACGATGAAGTTCCCGAGGGGCGCCGTGGAAGCGGTCGAGCCTCCACCGGAGGGTACTAGTGTCTCACGGGTCTGGAACGAGTCAGTGGAATGGGCAATATCCGATGCATCGGGCCCCTCCATCCTCGGACCCTTTGCCGTCTTAGCGAAAGATTCGACGGTGAAGCCTGAGTGGGTGAAGTTTTCTTGGACTGGAGGGGAGGTCTCCAGCAACTACTTAGTCCAACGTAATGCCGGCGGCGCTTCCGGCTACGGAGTTCTCCGTCCCACGGCAACCACCTCTAGAATCCTCATTGGACATGAGACCGAGATAACGGCGTATGCCGTAGGTGGTGGAATACAAGGAGAGATTCACGTTCTTGCTCTCAAAGACCCGGTAGATCCACCACCTCCCGATGCCGCTGTCGAACGCGAGGTTCAAGTGGCACAGTTTAGTGTCACCGTCGACCCCGATAAGCCGTATCTGGTTGGACTAGAGATGCCCGCGCCAAGGCCGCTCCCTCCCTTAGCGCGCTTGCGGGTCGAAAAAGCTCCTTTAGAGCCGTTAACTGCCGCTTTCGAGCCGGCAACTTTCGCTGGAAGGGTCTCATCGGAGGGATCTCGAATTCTGGTTCCGATCGCTGGATCCGGCCGTTATAGAGCTTTTATTGACACGGAGGAATACAGAGCTGCAAGGTCACGCCTACGATTCGAAGTATTGGCATCAGCTCAAGCCATACGCACCAGGCTAGATGGGGCTGCCAAGGCGTCCGAGCCCAAGCTTGCCCCCGCCTACTACGCTCTAGGCGAGGCTCCCGCTCTTGAGATCCTTGCGCGGGATGCGCCTCACAGTTCCGCATATGCAAATCCGACGACACTCACCGAAACCGCATGGGTGGGCCCGCTTCTATGTAGCATTCAGGCGTGCTTAGGGACGAGTTCCAAGAGGCCTGTGGTTGTTTGCGATGTTACGTATGGCAACACAGGTTGCTTGGATACGGTGCCGGGAGCTCCAGAGGCAGGATTGACGGTTGGCAACAACGCCAAGATGGGAGAGATATGTGCAAGTAGGTTGTGCTTCATTCCCGGAAAAGCGCTTTCCGACAATAGAGGCGTTGAGCCGGCGAAATTGGATCCTATAGTCTTCGCTCAAGTAAGCGACGAGCTGCTGGCGTACTCAGGAAACGCGATTGCATAGGCCGAGGAAGTAGAAAGACAGGCAAAGACCTTGGGAAACGACTACTTGATCAACTCGAATACCCCACAGGATCCGGCTCAGCTCGACGGCTCGCGGCTCAAGTTGCGCCTTCCTCCCCCTCCCCGCTGGCGGGCATCCAGGCCGGCGGAAGTAGCGACGCATCCCCATGGTAAGGGAGTGCTTCTTGGATCTCCGGTGCCAGATGCAGGATTTGCTCTTCGTCTTTACAGAGCTATAGAGCCTTCTGTGATCGGAACACAGGGAATCGACCCGCTGGATCTGCGCGCTGCCATTCAGGCGACCGCTCTAGCGCGTGCTTCGCAACTCGGACGCGCACCTGTAAGAGCTGACATCGAATGGGCTGTCGCGTATTGGGGATTTGGGTTGAAGGGCCAGTTCGATGTATCCGATAGACCTCCTTCAGGCATACACCCTGCCGAGCGAAACGATTTGTTTTCGGGATGCGCTCACGACGTGCTCAAGCAAAGAAAGATTGCTTCCTTGATTGACCACTCGCTAGTTGCGAGTTCTCCAAGTGAGATTGTCAGTTTGGGTTCAGGTCGTCGGTGAGCCGGGAGTCAATTACGCGAGTTCGCTTTGCTCCTGCTCCCACTGGCCGTTTGCATGTGGGATCTGCGCGTACAGCTCTTTTTAACTGGCTCTATGCCCGTCATACCAAAGGCCAATTTGTCCTTCGGATCGACGACACAGATCAGGAGCGCTCTAGCGATGGCGCAGTAGACCACATTTTCGACGTTTTGAGTTGGCTGGGTTTGGATTGGGACGAAGGCCCGGATATGGGCGGCCCATACGGTCCGTACCGCCAGAGCGAACGGTCCGACCAGTACCGCGAACGTGCAACCGAGCTCCTCCAGGCAGGTTCGGCCTATCTATGTTTTTGTACTCCGGCAGTTCTTGAGGAGATGCGTTCTCTTGCTAGCAGAGAGGGCCGCCCCGTTAGATATGACGGCAGATGCAGAAAGCTCGATCCTCGAGATACAGCTCGGAGGGTAGAAGCTGGGGAGCGGGCGGCTATCCGCTTCGCCGTTCCTTCAAACCGAGAGATCGTAGTGAGAGACGTAATTAGGGGTGAGTGTCGCTTCGATACTGCATCCATCGAAGACTTCGTGATTCTCCGGGCTGACGGGAGTGCCACGTTCATTTTTGCAGGAGCTTACGATGATCTAGCAATGCGTATAACCCACGTAATAAGGGGAGAAGATCTTCTCTCTGCGACACCTCGCCAGGTCCTCGTGCACGAAGCTCTTGGTGGAAGTACCCCCACTTTTGCACATCTGCCACTCATAGTCGGCGAAGACAGAACCCCGCTCTCGAAGCGCCATGGCGACGTCTCTTTGGGGTGGTACAGGGATGCGGGTTTCATGCCCGAGTCGATCGTGAACTACTTGGCGTTGTTGGGTTGGGCACCCGATGACGGATCGGAGATATTGACGAAACGCGAGTTAATCGAGCAGTTCGATCTCGAGCAGGTTAGCAAGAACCCAGCTGCTTTCGATCTAAAGAAGCTGGAATGGATGAACAACCACTACCTTCAGTCCTTGTCTCCCGACGTCATAGCCGAGAGAGCTGTCCCGTATCTTGCTGCCGAAGGCCTGATCGAAGATCCTCCAACTGAGGAGCAGTGGAAGCGTCTGCTGGCGGTTGTTCCTCTGGTTCAAGTAAGGATGGACCGTCTATCCCAGATAGTAGAGCTTGCCGGGTTTCTTTTTGGGCCAGCCTACATCGAGGCGAAAGACTGGAAGAGTGTGATGTCGGCCGAGTGGGCAGGCGATCTCTTGCGGTCTATGCGGGAAGTTTTAGCTTGCCTAAAGGAATGGACAGCTCAAAATATCGAGGTTGCTCTGAGGAAAGTCGCTGCTGAAAAGGGAATAAAGCCCCGTTTGGCTTTTGGTCCTTTGCGGATTGCTGTTTCTGGGAGGCGGGTTGGCCCTCCGCTCTTCGAGTCTCTCGAAATACTGGGGAGAGATACGGTACTGACAAGAGTCGGGACAGCGCTGGACATTTTCGAGGCTCACGGCGCCGATCTTGGCCCTGGTTCCTGGCCGTTAGAGCCTACCCAGCCCAGCGGCAGTAATTGATCGCACGATGATTTGGATGGCTCTGTTAGCCTAGCGTTTTTGTAACCCGCTACCGCACCCTGGTCTGTCGGTGCAGGATTGGGATGGAAGTGTCCTAGTTCGGACAGTAGGCCGACCCCTCGGCCGCCCGGCCTATTCTCGGGGTAGGCGTCCACAAGGAAATTCGGGGGTGGTGTAACTGGCAACACGGCAGGCTCTGGACCTGCTATTGGGGGTTCGAATCCTCCCCCCCGAGCGCTCATGCAGTGCCTGGCGCGGAGCGCCATGGTAAAAATGGCCCCATCGTCTAGCGGCCTAGGACACCACCCTCTCAAGGTGGAGACACGGGTTCAAATCCCGTTGGGGCTACTTCCTTGAATGCGTGGGCGATAGGAGTGCGTGCGTTATCCGCATTTGCATCCTCTCAACGGTACCACTTGAGTTCAATCCGGTAGCCGTCTGGGTCGCTGAGGTAAAGAGAAGGACCCACTCCTTTCGCTCCGAGACGCTCAAAGTTCACCGCTGCTTCAACGAGGACGCCTTCTTTTTCCAAAGCCTCTCGTGTAGCCTCGGGATCGCCGTTATCTACGGTGATGCAGATATGAGCGACTCCTTTGGGGCCTACAGATCCGGGGTCTTCGGCGGGGACTAAATCGAGCAGCGCATCCCCGATCCGCATAGAAAGAAATCCTCGCTCTCCCCGACAAAACTCGTCCTTCATCTCCGGCGTAGCTCCGAGGTACTTTGCATAAAAACGCTCAGAGCGAAAAACGTCGGAAACCTTGAGTACGACATGGTCGATCCCGACTGCTCGCGGCCAGTTAAATCCCGTTGTTTCACGCTTGCTATCGGCCATCTGAGTCCGTCAATGTCGAAAATAGTCGTAATGCAACGCAGAGAAATTATATGACCATGCCGCGCGGAATCAGGCTTGCGAAGCCGCATTCAGCGCTGCCTTCCTGACCGGCGTTTCAAAAAACTTCACGACAATGCCGCGAAATCGTTGACTTCTAGCTGATTTTGGTTTTTCATTATTTGCGCATAGCGACCCGCGTTCTCGGGGAGGTGAGCGGTGAACAAATTGGAACTAGCAGAAAAAGTCGCTCAGGCGACAGGTCTCTCTAAAGACCAGGCGAACAACGCTGTGACCGCCTTAGTCAACTCGATGATGGCGGCGGTCGCCAAGGGTGAGACTGTAAGGATACCGGGCTTCGGCACATGGACGTCTAGGACGCGGCCAAAGCGTAAGGGGATTAACCCGCAGACCAAGAAGGTCATGCAGATTCCTGCGAAGAAGGTTCCCGCTTTCAAGCCGGGAAGCGTCTTCCGGGATGTCGTGGCTAATCCTAGCAAAGCCTCGAAGTTACTATCGCTTCCGAAGCCTCCGGCAAAGCAGGCTGCAAAGAAAGCGGCAGCCAAGCCCGCGGGTAAGGCTGCGGCCAAAAAGACGGCGTCCAGCAAGCCTGCTGCAAAGAAGACGGCAGCCCGCAAGCCTGCTGCTACAGGTAGGACGACGGCACGCAAGACCGCTACGGGCAGGGCGACAGCTCGCAAAAAGAAATAGCTGGCTCTACGCACGCACGCGAGTAAGCTGCGGCTGGGTCGCAAGATTCACGCGGGTTTTATCACGTACCTGTGCGTCCGAGGTGATTCGCATATGTTTGCGCGATGATTTCGCTCTGTCGTCGTAAGTTTGAAGGCTGGAGCAGCTGAGGGTTCCCGGCATCTGCGAATTGAGGTGCCGGGAACTTTTTATGGTCTCCGGCAACGCGCAAGCGTCATTAGGCCAGCACTGCTTTTGGCGGTTCCGATCGGCTGTATTATCGGCACTATCGGGTCGAGTGAGGGACGAAGGGTATGCAGTGCTCGGTTTGTTACTCTTCCAACCGCCACGGTGCCATTTTTTGCGGAACGTGCGGCGCTATGCTCAGGGGCCAGTCCACGCCCTCTGTTTCGGACGGAAACGTGTGCCAGTCCTGCGGTTCGGTAGTCCCTATAAAGTTTCAATTTTGCGATACGTGTGGACAGCCGTTGGGTGGTCTGGGGCCCTCATCCAAGCGAGAGGGGAGCGCTGAGGTCCCGGTTCCTAAGAAATTAGCGACGGGTGGTCAACTTCCGGAGTCGTTCGGCGGCGGACGATACAGAGTCATGGGGCTTCTAGGTGAGGGTGCCAAAAAACTCGTCTATCTCGCGAGAGACACTAGCCTGGGACGAGATGTGGCTCTCGCTGTCGTGAAGTCCACTCTGACCGGAAACGATCTGATCCGTTTGCGGCGTGAGGCAAAGGCCATGGCGCAGTTGAGTGATCATCCGAACATCGTCCCCGTCTACGATACGGGAGAGGAGAAAGGGCATCCCTTCATAGTTAGTCAATACATGAAGGGAGGAGATGTCGAGACTCTTGCAAAGCGATCGCCTGGCTCTCGCCTACCGGTCAGCCAGGCTGTAGGGGTAGCGATTCAAGTTGCCTCAGCACTCGAAGCGGCACACCGCAGAGGAATCATCCACCGAGATGTCAAGCCATCCAACGTATGGCTCTCCGAGCAGGGAGTTGCCAAGCTTGGCGATTTTGGCCTCGCTATCGTCCAAGACGAGTCTCGCATCACTCGTGTTGGAATCATGATTGGAACTGCTACATACATGTCTCCAGAATGCGCGGCAGGCGGTGCGAGAGTGGCTGATGCAAGAAGTGACATCTACTCGTTGGGAGCCATGCTTTTCGAGTTGTTGGCTGGACGACCCCCGTTCATCGGCGACATGGTAAAGGTTATATATCAGCAGAGGCATGTTCCTCCGCCGAAGTTACTGGAAGTTGTTGGAGGAATAGATCCGCGCCTTTCGGATCTTGTTGACGGGATGCTCGCCAAGGATCCCAATTTGCGGCCCCAAAGCGCTCAGCAAGTTATCGATGCGCTCCGGCTTTTCGTGTAACTAGGAATAACCCGAGCGCAGGGACCACTCACAGAAAGCTTACTTCTGATTGGCCCTCGTAAAAGACTGAGGCTTCTCTGTATTTTTTATTTTCAAGTCCTAGCTAGCCGGATCTACGAACCGAAATGCCTCGCCCAGGGCAAAGCCGCCCAGGCTTCCGTGTTCTCTAGCGGTGCGGCGTATCCGCTCCGCGAAACGCTCCACGTCTGGGCCGTCGGGGTCTTGTATATGCATTGTCGATTGGAACTGGCTTTTATGTGCAAGCAACGCCTCGATTTTTTTGTCCAAGTGCTCTACGCTGATTTCCTCGATGTGATTCGGGTCGCCAGCGTCCCACAACAAAAGTGCTTTGGGGCGGTGGTGTAGTACCCCAGCAACGGCCAACTCCTCAAGGAAACGTGGATCACGGGCGGCCACCACGGCGTCACACACACTCCGCCCCACTTCTCTGTGGTCTGGGTGCAAAACATTGTGCGCCCACGGATCGTGAGTCAGTATGACGTCGGGTCTTAGAGAGCGTATCCAGGTTGCCACTTCCCTCACTAGACCATCGGTTGAAACTACGTTTCCGTCTCGGTGTCGCGAGAAGTAAACCTTGTCGATGCCCAACACGTCGCAGGCGTGTCTCTGTTCTTCCTCACGTCGCAAAGCTAGGTCGAAGGGGTGGATGTCTAGTCTCCAAGTGCCTTTGGAGCCGTCGGTTATCACCACGTAGGTGACAGACGCCCCGTTAGCTGTCCATTTAGCAACAGTAGCTGCGCATCCAAACTCTGCGTCGTCGGGGTGAGCTGGAACGACGAGTACTCGTCTTGGGAGCTCAATGTTGGACGTTCTCACTCTGGCTCCCTGGCTGTGCTCAAGAGCTCATCGAGTACGTAAAAGCTACGTCGATTCGTGTCCGCTGCGTCGAAGGGCGCTATGTTCCAGAGAATCAAGTGCTCGAGACCTATTGCCGCGTACTCTACGGCTTTGTCGTACAGTTCTTCAGCGGTTCCGTGCCAGACAAACTCGTGTACCACCTCGAAGGGAATCTTGGCCACTAAAGACTCGGCTTCGCTTCTCGACATACCAGCAGGAACGAAGTCCAAAAGCCCGTAAGACCCCGTTCCCAAAGGATGAGCGTACCCCGCTGCTTGAAACCGCTTATCGCTCAGTGCCATACAAAAGCATTTCACCAAGGGGTTTTCCAAGATTTTGTGAGCGGTCTTATGGTCTTGCGCTGGGACGCAATAACAAAACATGGCTGCCACGATTTCGTCCATCTGCCTTCCGGCTTTGGAGGCGGAATTGCGAAGTTTATTCAGCTTTTCCGAATACTCCTCGATCGGAAGGGCGGTCGGTATCCAACCATCGCCGAGCCTA